>CBDUYG010000484.1:0-3556 GCA_965371385.1 uncultured Myxococcales bacterium
AGCTCACCCTGACCCGGATCGATCTCCCCGAGCCCTTCGAGGATTTCGTCTTCGTCCCCGGGAAGACCCAGCTCATCGCCAGCTCGCGCAAGGGGAGCCGTCTTCAGCTCTACGACTACGAAAGCAACGAGGTCGTTGCCAGCCTTCCCACCGAGGGACTCCCCCATCTCTTTTCCGCCAGCTTCTTCGAGCATGGCGGGTCGCTCCATGCCGCCTTGAATCACATGGGGGTTCCCCGCCTCTCGCTGATCGATCTGGATGAGTTCGAGGTGATCCGGGAGGTGACACTCCTGGGGGCCGGCTTTTTCACCCGCACTCACCCCGGCACACCCTATCTCTGGATCGATTCGAATACCGAGTCGATCCAGCTCGTCGACAAGGAGTCACTCGAGCTGGTCGAGACCGTCCTCACTCCCGAGGCCGGGAAGAAGGCCATGCACGTCGAGTTCACCGCCTCGGGCGACAAAGCCCTGGTCAGCGTGTGGCACGCCGATGGAGCCGTTGTGGTGTACGATTCGAGGACTCTCGAGGAGCTCCGCCGGCTCCCCTACGCGATGCCGGTCGGAAAATACAACGCCGCGAACAAGGCGCGCCTCGTCCACTGAGGACGCGTCTCGACGTGGCTCAGGAAAACCCACCGGGGGATTGGTCATGTCCGGATCGACTCCATACTCGTCGCCGAACCGACTTCGAAGTCCCTCTACCCTATTCCCTCTCCTCTTGCCTCTCGTCTCTTCTCTCCTCTTCTTCGCGATCGCGATCCCCCAGGCGACCCACGCTCGGGATGATGTGCCCGAGGAACTTCTCGGCAAGCGGAACCCGATCACTCTCGAAGAGAGCGATCTGCGTTACTACCAGAGGCAGTACAAGGGAAAGTGCGCCCGCTGCCACGGCCTCGATGGTACGGGCAAGGGGAAGGAATCCGTGGCGGAGAATGCCGTACCGCCGCGGAACTTCACCGATGCCGCCTACATGAATACGCGCAGCGACGGGCAGCTTTTCTATCAGGTGCTCATGGGTGGCGGAGAGCGCTGCGCCATGCCGGCCTTCGGGCCGGAATCCGACCACGGCTGGAAGGAAGACAAGATCTGGCACATGGTCGCGTTCATCCGCCGATTCTCTCAGGCGTCCAAGCCTCGAGACACGCCCTGAGATCGGAGGAACGTGCTCCCGAGATCCCGTTCAGCTCTGAACCGGGGCGCGACGCCAGGCCCTATTGCGTCGGCTTGCCCTTGATCCTGGTGAACTTGTCTCCGATCACCCGAGCATTCTCGGCCTGGGGAGTGTGGCACATCGTGCAGTTGTAGCGGCTGCCCACGACGTCCTTCGCCTCTTCGTAGCTCATCACGACCCAGACCATGGCCTCGTTCGTCTTGCCACTGGCCATCACCGGCCTGCTGAAGTGCGTCTTCGGCAGCGGAATGTCCTCCTTGCCGATTGCGTTGCTCGGATGATGGCACTCGAGGCACTCGTTCTCGCTGCCCGTGATCGGCAGCATATCCTCAACGGTATGGGGAATCTGTGGCGGAGCATCGGGGAAGGATCGTTCGAAGAGCTTCGACTCTCCGGCATCCGTCTCGCGGAAGCTCGCCTCCTCCTGCTTCGCAAGGGCTTCGAGATCCGAATCCCGGAAGTAGATATCCATTCCGTCATTGGGCTCCTGCTTGGGCTCCCCGCCGGCCGCTCCCAGGAGGAGCAGCGGCACCACGAGCCCGATCAATCTGGAGCTAGGCCGCATTCTGCGTCTCATGACGATCTCCTTTCTGTTCCGTTTCATCCAGAGCGCCGCCGTTCGGTCGCAGCGCAAAGTGATAGGCCTCGCGAGGACAGACCTCGAGACAGCGTCCACAATTCAAGCAGTCCCCGGAATCGATGAATCCCCGGGATTCCATGCGTGGAAAGTTGATGACGTGCTTCTCGGGACAGACGACGAGACAATCTCCGCAGTGATCGCAGCGCTCGGAGTCGAAGCCCACCCGCAAGAGAGAGAATCGCCCCACCAGGCTGTAGAATGCACCCAGAGGGCAGAGCGAGCCGCACCAGCCGTCCCGCGCGAGATACAGGTCGACCCCCAGGATCACGGGGATGACGAGCAACCCGACCCCCGCTCCGAAGATGATCTCCCGATGGATCAATCCGATCGGACTCAACCACTCGAAGGCCGCCACTCCCGTCAGCGCCGAGAGCAGGAGTGACATGCCCATGATCCAGAAACGTGTCGACCGGGCCACGCGAAACTGACCCGTGATACGCAGACGACGCCTCAACCAGGCGGCCGTGCCGCGGATGAGGTCGACGGGGCAGACCCAGCCGCAGAACGCTCGCCCCCCAACCAGCCAGTAGAAGACCAGGACGATCCCCGCTCCGAGGAGCACCGTCGTCGCCAGGGGCTGCCCCGTCGCAAGGATCTGGAGCACCGCGAAGGGATCCGCCAGGGGGATCGTACGCAAGATCTTCGAGCTGCTGAGATTCCCCGTCAGCACACCCATGTGATGATTGGCTCCCAGCCAGAATAGGAGAAGGATGCCGAGCTGGGTGATGCGCCGGGCGAGCAGATAACGATGTGAACGAATCCACGTCATGGCTCCTCTATCCCCGACGGATCGTTCATGCTCTCGAGCACACGATCCATGTTGTTCTCCCACGCGGGGATATCGGGCGCGCTATCCGGTGCGGTGAAGTCGCGACTGATGCGCGCCTCCTCCTTCCAACCGAAGCGATAGTGCTCACCGAGCTTGCCCTGGACAAGCTCGCGAGGCATCACCCGGATCGCCGGCTCTTCGAGGATGCAGGCGTTCTCGCATTTTCCGCAGCCCGTGCAGTGACTCGAATCGACCACCGGCAGGAAGTAGGCGTGCTTGCCCGTGCGCTCCTGGGGCCGGAACACCAGGGAGATGGCTTTCCCCAGCAGCGGGCAGGCCCGGTAACACACCTCGCAGCGCAGGCCCTGGAAGGCGAGGCAGTTCTCCTGGTCCGAGAGGACGGCGAGCCCCATACGGGCCTCTTCGATCTTCGTCTCCTCGATCAGTGCGTCGGTGGGACAGGCTGCGACACAGGGAACGTCTTCGCACATATAGCAGGGCGTCTGACGCGGCTCGAAGTAGGGAACTCCGGTTGCCTCTTCGTCACCGAGGGTCGCGAGGGAGAGCGTGTCGAAGGGACAGGCCTCCACGCATTGTCCGCACTTGATGCATGCGGCCAGGAAGTCCGACTCGTCGCGTGCGCCCGGGGGACGGAGCTGGGCCTCCGCTCCTCGGGACTTGGTCACGATATGAGACCAGGCGAGCGCTCCCGTGGCCGCCAGGGCGGTGTTCCTGCCCCGGAAGATCCCCGTGAAGAACTCACGTCTGCTCATTCGCAACCGCACACTCATTGCTCGACCCCTCCCATCGGCCTTTTCCATCGGCCTTTTCCATCGGCCTTTCCCATCGACCTTTCCCATCGACCTTTCCCACCGATCCAGAGCCCTTCGGACCCTGACATGCCTCCTGGAGCCAGCGCTACGCGCTCATTCTCACTAGATCTTCGTCGCCTTGACGGCGCACTTCTTGTAGTC
>CBDUYG010000485.1:0-3556 GCA_965371385.1 uncultured Myxococcales bacterium
TTAAAAGAGGATCGCCCGTATTGGCTCATGGTCTCACTCCGCGCTGATGTGGGATCCTGCCCGAAGGCCGGCAGAGGATACCCCAGTTGGGAGGGAGAGGTGGAATTGAGTCGATGGGTGCGCCGTGACGCCCCGAACCCAGCTCCGGCGAAGCGCCTCTACCAGTTCCCCGGCGGATTCGTGAAGGTTGCCCTGCCCGGTTCGGTGATCAGGATCTCCTTGGAGCGGGGGATGCTCTTGGCGAGGGCCGTGAAGGGCAACGCCACGACAAAGATGCCTGCGCCCACAGCCGTAACGGCAAAGAGGATCGGCCGCCTGACGAGAACGTCGACGACCTTCTTCTCCCAAGTGTAGAACGCGCCATGAGCCGAGCGGGAGGAGGGTGCCCGGGGAGTACCCGAAGACCGGCCCACAGCGAATCCTGCTGCCGGAGTCAAAATCAACAGCGCGACCATGAGCCCGGTCAGCACCACCATCCTCTTCGTGTCGATCCGCATCATCTGCTCCTCCATCGCGAAGATCGTCGCAAGCCCTCGGGGTTGACTGGACACCCCCTGATATTCTATGAAAATCGGATGCGATGCGGAACGCCAACGCGCCGGAACTCGTCGATGCAGTGCAAATACCTGCCCCGCCCGGTCGGCGCCCAGCTCGTGTCGCCGGCAGAGAATGAATCAGCGTGACCCCATGTTAGAGGCAGTGATGCTCATCACTCGCCGGTCTCGAGTGTTGTCGACGAATCTCCGGAAGCGGCGATGATCAACCGAATGTTCGACTCGCGAAAGATCGTCCGAAGAGCGCTCTTGCTCACGCTGACGATCGGCACCGGCCTCTTCATCGCCCTCACTGCGTCCGGCGAGGCGGACGGCCCGGACTTCTACGAGGTTCGGGGCGTGGAGCCGGGCGAGGAGGTCCAGCTTCGATCGAAGCCCGGGCAGGACGCCGCCAGGCTCGGCTGGATTTCGGCGGCGGAGACCTGTCTGCGCAATCTCGGATGCGAAGGCGGGCCGACCCTACACGAGTTCACGACGCTCTCGAAGTCCGAGCTCGAGGCGATTCGGCACGAGCGACCGCGGTGGTGCCGTGTGGGCCACGGAGTCGCGGAAGGCTGGATTCAGGGCCGCTACCTCCGTGAATCTCGAGCCTCCTGCCCGCAGGACCGTCCGGCATCCGGCAGGCCCGAAGCTCCGGACGCATCATTGGCGAAGGACAGCACCTATCGCGGAATCGCGGAAGGCCCCGTGACCCTGGTCGATGGAGTGTGGGAGGGAGAACCCTATGTCTCCGGCGGCGCATCCAGACCGAGGGTGGTGCTCGTCGACGGCTTTCATCTCGTCGGCGACCTCACCGGAGACGGCAGCGCGGAGGCCGTATTCCTGCTCGCCGAAAACTCCGGGGGCTCCGGCGCCCGGAGTCATCTCGCCGTGCTCGGTTGGGGACCGGAGGGGGTCGAGAATCTCGCTACGGCGCTCGTCGGCGATCGTGTGCAGATCCGTAGCGCACGGATCTCCCAAAGGACGATCGAGCTCGACGTCGTTCAAGCCGGGCCCAAGGACGCGGCTTGCTGCCCGAGCCAGAAAGCTCGCCGGACCTGGAGCCTGGGTGGGGCGAGTCTCAAAGAGATCTCCGAGGAGATCACCGGGACGCTTTCCCTCGCCGACATCGCAGGTCCGGAGTGGGTCTTGACGCACTTCGCCGCGAATGAGCCGGCACCGGCCGAGCCCGGAATCACGCTCGAGCTCCAGGGCGATCGAGTGATCGGCTCGGGGGGCTGCAATCGCTACTTTGCCGCGATCGAAGAGGGCCCGACGCCGGGCGACGTGAAGCTTGGACCGCCTGGAAGCACCCGCAGAGCTTGTCCAGCCGATATCATGGCCCTGGAGTCTCGCTACTTGAATACGCTCGGACAGGTCGTGAAGTTCGGATTCTCCGTGGGCCGGCTCGTCCTGTCCTGGCGCGAGGATGGCGTGATGGGCGGCATACTCTTTTCCCCCCGCGAATCAGCCGGCCCCGACCGACCCTGACGAAAACTGCAGGTTTGGACAACCTCCGAGCACTGCCAGGCTGTGAGCCCCGGCATCCTCAACCCCGACCCCTCCGGCGGGCAGCGAACGATCCAGCCGATCGCGTTGCGTTTGCCTCAGGCGGAATCCGTCCCTTCCGATGCAGCCGGTGGAAATCCTGTTCCCCATCTGGGAACTTCAAGTGCTCTACACAGAGTTTTCATGACACCGAGATATCAATAAAACTCTTTACTTTACAATAAGTTACGGATTATTCGCTTGCCCGCTCACATGGCATCCGACTTGCAGTCACTTCCGTGTCCGGACCATGTTCGCTGCTGCACCTTTTGTTCAATCTGTTGAGGAAATTGATGATGCGCCCGAAATTCCCGAGCACCAGGCTTCCCTTCTCTACGATCGCGCTCCTGCTCTCGCTCTTCCTGGCGGGCCCGGGCCTCGCGGCGACGCCCGAGGAGGTGAAGCAGAACGCGATCACCTTCCTGAACGGCCATCTACAGACGGTCAATCTCGCCGGGACGAATCGCACGGGCTACGACCCCTACGCGCAATCCTTCGACGGCGAACTCAAGATCCAGACCGAGTCGACCGCGATGGCGCTCTTCTACGCCGGCGTCGAGAACCTTGGGCTGACCTCCACCCAGCTGCAGGAGATCTACGACTACTTCTCCTACATGGACGCCGGGGACGGCTGGCTCTACAGCGACTACACACCGGGAGGGGGGAGCGTATTCAAGAAGTTCCTCCACAACGCCTGGAACCTGGCGGCACTCCAGGTTCTGGTGGACGCGGGCATCCCGGACAGTGACGGCCTGATTCCGATGATCCGGGACAACCTCGAGGCGAACATCGCCCCCAATGGGTACATGAACGACCCGGACGGCAGCGAGACGCTGAAGACCAAGGCGGTCCAGTCCCTGCCCTTCCTCTTCAAGGTTGCCCAGGATACAGGGGACTCCGGCGCCGTAGCGGCCTCCCGCACCGCCGTCGACTTCTACGTCGCCAACTGCATCGACGGCAACTACGACGTATCGCGCATCGACAGCAGCGGCGCCGCGACGGCCCTCCTCAACACCCACGAGGTCGGCGAGTTCGTCCACGGCCTGATTCTCTTCCACGAGTACGAGACCGACGCGACCCGCAAGGCCACGCTCCAGACCAACATCGTCGGAATTCTCAATCGCTACACCGGATCGGCCTGGTCATTCAACAACTCGTTCGGTGAAAAGTACATCTCCAGCTCCGGGGCCGTGAACGTCGTAAACAGCCTTGCCCAGTTCCAGTTTCAATACGCTCTCGACCTCGCCGCCCAGCAGGGCTGGATCAGCGCCGGTCAGGCCGAGCTCTACCTGCCGATCTACGATCGAATCAAGATCACGGGCACCGGCGTTCAGTCCGACGACAACAACATCTATTACAACGTCCATCCCGACACAGGCGCAATCATCAGCGCCAATCTGAACTCCTATCTCGGCACCTACATGGTCTACGCGATCGATGTCGGATACGAGGAGATCTCGGGCACTGCCCTGGAC
>CBDUYG010000486.1:0-3543 GCA_965371385.1 uncultured Myxococcales bacterium
CGCTCTACTTGTCCCGCCCCAGCACTTCGGCGAGAATGCCTCAGAATTCCTTCCCACCCGTTTCCCCTCCAACGGAGATCGAGATGGACCTGTCCTGTGCGATCGCCCCCGGCCCGGAGGCGCCGGCCCACGCCCGACTGGCGGAATCCCTGGGTTACGAGCGGGTCTGGCTCTTCGATTCTCCGGCGCTCTATACCGATGTCTGGATCAACCTGGCTCGGGTCGCGGACGCGACCGAGTCGATCGGCATCGGAGCGGCGGTCCTGGTTCCGAGCCTGCGATCGCTCCTCACCACGGCGTCGGCAATCGCGACGATCGAGATGATCGCCCCCGGCCGACTCGCGGTGGCGATCGGCACGGGCTTCACCGCGCGTCTGATGCTCGGCCAGAAGGCCCTCCCCTGGAAGTTCACCGAGAGCTATATCCGAAACCTGCGGGCTCTCCTGCGCGGCGAGACTGTGGAGGCCGAGGACGGACACTTGAAGATGTGCATGCCGGAAGGCCTCGGGCCTGCACGGCCGATCGACGTCCCCATCCTGGTGGCCGCAAATGGGCCGAAGGGGCTCGCGGTCGCGGAGGAGCTCGGGGATGGTGTGATGTGCGTGGCTGTTCCCCAGCCCGGCTTCGAGTGGTGCGCCCTACTCACGATGGGAACCGTCTTCGACGAAGGAGAGGATCTGGAATCGCCCCGGGTCTTCGATGCGATCGGCCCTGCAATCGCGACGATGTACCACGGCACCTACGAGGCGAGCGGCGACGGCGTGGACGCGCTACCCGGCGGCAAGGAGTGGCGACTCGAGATCGAGAAGATCCCCGAAGAGACCCGCGGGCTCACGCTGCACGAAGATCATCTGGTCCGAGTGACGGACTTCGACCGGCGCTTCATCAGTCCCCAGATGGGTGCGGTCTTCTTCACGGGCACGCCGGAGCAGCTCCGGAAGCGCCTCGTCGACCTCGAGGCTGCGGGCCTGAGCGAGCTGCTCTACTCACCGCTCGGGCCCGACATCGAGCGGGAGATGCGCCGAATGGCCGAGGTGGTTCGCTAGATATGGGAAGTCGGAGATGGGCGAATCAAGATGGGCGGCTGAGAGGATGACGCAGCTGGAGGCGACGAACCTCGTCGATCGCGAGCAACGGATCCAGACGATCTGCCTGCTGGTGCTCAGCACCATCGCGACCGGCGCGGCGCTCTATTGGCTTCGCGGCATCATGGTCCCCTTCGTGCTCGCCGTCTTCTTCTCGATCGCGCTTTCACCGGTCATCCACGCCCAGATGCAATACCTGCGCTTCCCTTCGGGCCTCGCGATCATCTCGACATCACTCGTCTTCTTCGCCCTGCTGGCCGGTGTCGGGACGATCGTCTCCAACTCGATCACTCAACTAGCTGCGAACGCCGCTGCCTATCAGGCCCAGATCAACGGGCTCATGGGCCTGATCCAGACCGAGCTCCCGTGGGATAGTGTCGGCCTGGATCCGCACAGCCGGGGCTTCGAGGAGCTCTTCAAGGTTCCAGCGAAGTCGGTCGGCGGGTTCATCGTCGGCACGACCAATGCCATCTTCGACCTTCTCTCCAAGGGACTCATCGTCATGATCTTCACCACGTTCCTGCTGGCGGGAACCAAGTCGACACCCGGGGTCGACGACGGCGTGCAGGCTCTCGTGACTTCGCGCATCAAGCGCTACCTCGTGAGCCAGACCGCGATCTCGGCAGCCACCGGCTCCCTCGTCTGGCTCATCCTCACCGTCCTCGGAGTGGATCTCGCGGCGGTATTCGGGCTCTTCGCATTCATGCTGAATTTCATCCCGAGCCTCGGGTCGATCATCGCGACCCTGCTTCCCCTGCCGGTCGTGATGCTGAGCCCGGAGATCTCCACGACGGGCGCCGTGCTCGCAATCGCACTGCCGGGGATCGTTCAGTTCGCCATCGGCAACGTCATTGCCCCCAAAGTCCTGGGAGATGCACTCAACCTGCATCCGGTGTCGGTCCTGCTCGCCCTGATGTTCTGGGGAGCGCTCTGGGGAATCGTCGGCATGCTCCTCGCCGTACCCATCACCGCCACGCTGAGAATCTTTCTCGAGCGATTCGACATTACTGCACCGATGGCCCGGATCCTTTCGGGCCAGCTCTCCGGCGCCGCAAAGCAGACCTGAGCCGAGAAGCCGGAACCTCTGGTCGATGATATCCTGAGGCGCACGACGTCGTCGGCTGATCGGCAAACTCGAGGTCGCGAACGGTTGGCGTGCCGGTGATGGGAATGACCCGGAATCAGCCGGCAACGAAGCCGTATCGATCACAGGGAAGAGAGCGAAGAGCAGACGAATGGAGACCCTCCACTTTCTCGATGAAGCGCAGGTCAGGGAGCTCGTTGCCGAGTTCCCCACCCCCTTCTTCGTCTACGACGAGGATACGATCCGGGTGAGTGCCCGGCAGGTCCTCGCCTTCCCGAACGCCTATGGCCTGATCGGTCGCTACGCGATGAAGGCCCTCCCCACTGCGGCGATCCTGCGCCTGATGGTGGATGAGGGATTGCACATCGACGCCAGTAGCGGCTACGAGGCCGAGCGCGCCCTGCGCGCCGGCGTTCCGCCCGAGCTGATCCAGATCACCGCTCAGGAGCTTCCCCACAACCTGCACGCGATGGTCGAGCTCGGGGTCCTCTTCAATGCCTGCTCGCTGGGCCAGCTACGGCGCTTCGGCGAGATGTTCCCGGGATCGTCCCTTTCTGTGCGGGTCAACCCGGGGCTCGGTTCCGGGCACAGCAACCGCACCAATGTCGGAGGGCCCTCCGCGAGCTTCGGGATCTGGCATGAGCAGCTCGAGCAGGCCCTCGAGATCGCCGCCGCCCACGATCTGCGGATCACCCGCATGCACACCCACATCGGATCCGGCTCCGACCCCGACAAGTGGGTGGTCTGCGCGAAGATGAGCCTCGCGATCGCGGCCAGGCTACCGGACGTCGACGTCCTGAGCCTCGGCGGCGGCTTCAAGGTGGGCCGGATGGCAACGGAGGATTCCGCCGACCTGGTCGCGATCGGGCAGAAGATCGTGCCCGAGGTCGAGGCCTTCGCGCGCCAGCACGGACGCGAGCTCGCCCTCGAGATCGAGCCCGGAACCTTCCTGGCCGCCAACTGCGGTGCGCTCGTCTGTGGCATCAAGGATCTGGTCGAAACCAGCGCAGAGTCGGGGAATCGCTTCATCAAGATCGATGCCGGCATGACGGAGATCGTGCGTCCGAGCATGTATGGATCCCAGCACCCGATCGTCGTGGTTCCCAGGGAGCCCGGCACAGAGCGTTCCCGGGGGAGCTATCTCGTCGTCGGCCACTGCTGCGAGAGCGGTGACATCTTCACCCCGGCCCCGGGCAATCCCGAAGGCCTGGCCGCCCGCGACCTGACCGAGCCCCGGGTGGGGGACCTCCTGGTCGTCGAGGGCGCGGGGGCGTACTGCGCGAGCATGGCGGCCAAGAATTACAACGCGTTTCCCGAGTGCGGGGAGCTGCTGCTTCGCTCCAATGGTGAATTCGAGGTGATCCGTCACCGTCA
>CBDUYG010000487.1:0-3532 GCA_965371385.1 uncultured Myxococcales bacterium
TGCTCGGGATCGATCTCGTGATCAACTTCCGCCAGCCCTACCTGGCGCGGCGCTACATGGAGATCTTCGACCGCTGGCACATCAGCCTCTCCACGTGGCTGCGCGACTATGTATTCATCCCCCTTGGTGGGAGCTGGGGTAGCAGGCGCCAGACGCTGCGAAACCTGTTCCTCACGATGGTGCTGGCGGGGCTCTGGCACGGAGCGGCCTGGACCTTTGCCGTCTGGGGGCTCTTCGTGGGGACGGCCATCGTTGTGGACCATCTCCTGCCACTCGGTGAGTCGAAGAACTGGAGCGTGCCCGGGCAGGCCCTGGGTATTGCGGTGACGCAATTCGTCTGGTGTGTGCCTGCGCACTTCTTCCGGGCGCCCGATCTGGACACAGCCGTGGCGATGGTCTTCAGCCTGGCCGGATCGTGGGGTCTGCCCGATTTCCAGTACGTCTTCGCCTTCGTCCTCGCGCTGGCGGGCCTGGTCGCTGTGGATCTTCCCCAGGAGATCCACCCCGAAGGCGATCTGGTGGCAGCCGACAATCGCTTCTGGCAGGTCATCGCAGTGGCGGCGATCGCGGTGGGCTTTGCGCTCGTTCGACCGCTGAGTCAAGCACCGTTCATGTATTTCCAGTTCTGAACCGCGCCTCGCTACGGACCTTCATGAATAATCCGGGCTAGCGAGCGCCGTCAGCGCCGCGTTCGAAGTACTCCGCCAATGCTCGTCCGATCATCCGCGCAGCCAGCGCGTTCGGGTGATCGTCGCCTGCGATGCGGTACTCGGGCGCCCACGGATCCGGCAGGATGTCGCTTGCGTCGATCACATCCAGCCCCGCCTCGGACCAGCGAGCGGCGAGAAACGCGGAGCGACCCTCGTCGTCCGGCCATACCAGGACGCTGAACTCGGCTCCGAAGTCTTCCTCGATCAGGCGGGCAGACTCCTCGACGAGGGCCACAGCGAGCTCCCGCTTCTGCTGCTCCGACAGATCGAAGAGGCCTCGGATTCGCCAGTAGAACCTCGAGGACGCGGCGAGCCGGTCCCACCAACTCTCGGGGTCGAGGAAGGAGCCTTCGAAGCGCGGCCTCCCGCTTGAATCCAGTAGATACCGGGGGCCGAAAGGGTCCCAGGGTCGCAGGCCGGCAATGCGATCCAGATGCAGCCAAGGGACCGCGAAGTAGACGACCCGCTCGATGCGGGCCAGACCGAGTTCATGGGGGAGGCCGAGCTGCAGCGATCGGAGCATCTGGTGAGGGCCGTAGCCGTGAAATCCGAGATTGGCCGCTGTCCAGCGTGCACCCGATGCCCGGACCATCTGCGCCGGGATCGTCTGATCGTCTTCCAGCCCTTCTCCGAATGTGTAGGACCCGCCGAAGAAGAGCACCGCCGGCCGAGAAGATGGCTCGCCGATTCCGGGGACCTCGCGATGGCCATGGGCGTCGATCGTGTAGTGCACGTCGTACACGGCAGCACCATCTTCGAGGAACTTCTCTGCGTGCACGACCCGGGAGGGATGGGCCGTGTACCCGAGCTCGTGCGGAGTCAGGTAGTAGCCGGAGTAATGATCCCCGTAGCGGGAACCCGACTGAAACAGGGGGACGATGCGAAGGGCCGATTCGATCAACGCCAGGGGGAGCAGAAGGGCCGCCATCCCGAGGGCGATGAGGCGCAGGGTTCGAGCTCGGAAGCCGATCGCGGCGAGCGGGGGGAGCACGACTGCCAACCAGATCACCGCGACGAACTTGTGATGCAGTAGCCACAGGGCCGCAATCAACGCGCCGCCGAGAGCAACGGCGATTGCGGCATCGCGAAGCACGTCATTCGCGTTCCCGGAGGAGGGCGTGTCAGGCATCGACGCTGTCGGGGAAGGATCGACGGTCATCCCATGGGCCTGGCAACGGACGCAATCATCGCCCTGGCTGAGGGAGGTGCAAGGGCGGGTGAAGGAGGTCTCGGTAGAGGCTGAGGGCTCGGGTCGGAGAGGTCCGCTGGATGCCGGGGATGTCGGCCACGGTATGGAGCCATTCCGGGTCTTCGGCGGCGCTGACGATGATGGGGGGATCGACCCGGGAGTATTCGAGAGCCTGGCGGACGAACTCGGTCACGTAGTCGGAGGGGCGCAGGTCGCGGGCGAGCTCGACGAGGGCGTAGGGGTCCGGGGTGCTCGCCGCCTGGGGGTCGGGATGGGGGATCATCGGGCCGGTCGGGCGAGGGCCGCCACCGGCGAGTCCCGGCCCGTCGCATAGGATCGCTCCTCGCACGAGGTCGGGGCGACCTCCCGCGGTCAGCAGGGCGACGTAGGCCCCGAGTCCCCGACCGTAGAGTGTTGCCGAGCCGAGCGCGTCGAGCGCGGCGTCGACGTCGGCCATCAAGAGCTCGCAGGTATAGCCTCCGCCCTGGGAGCCGGTCGATCGGCCATGTCCGGTGAAGTCCAATCCGTGGATCGGGCCGGGCCACGAGGAGACATCCGCCAGCCGTAGGCCGGCGCTCGATTCGCCGAGGCCGTGAAGCACCAGGAGCGGCGGGCCTTGTCCCTCGCCCAGCAGATGCAGAGCCAGGCGGGTCTTCGAGTGTTCGAGCCAGCGGATTCGAGCGTCGTTTTCGGCGTCGTTCTCGGCGTCGTCGATCGGCGTCATGATTTCAGGAAGTCCAGGATGCGACCGGCCACCGGAGCGGGCTCCTCGATGTGAATGAAATGGCCGGCCTGCTCGAAGCTCTCGATCTCGCTGTGTCGGGGCAGAAAGGGAGCCAGGTCCTCGACATTCGAGTCGAAGCCCATCGGCTCTCTGCAGCCCGCGAGCAGGCCGAGCAGGGGAGGGGAGAGGCTCGGGAGACGCTGGAGGGCCCAGTCCGGCCTCCAGGGGCCGAAGCCGCCGAAGCGCAGGGCGGGGTCGATCTTCCAGCGCCAGCCATCGGCATCCTTGCGTGCTCCCCGCGTGACCAGGAAGCAGAGCCATTCGTGATCCAGGCGCGGGTTCATGCGTCCCCGCCGGCGCGCAAGATCCTCGAGACTTCCCGGCGGCCGCTGACGCCGAGCGGAACGCCGCCGATGGTCCAGCCAGCCCGCAACCTCTCGTGCGAAGAGTGAGGTCCGCTCATGGTCGGCAACGTCCGGCTGAGCGCTGCGTGAGGGCAGTCCGTCGATCGAGACCAGATGGCTGACCCGATGGGGGCAGGCGAGGGCGAGCTGGATGAGGAGCGATCCACCCTTCGAATGTCCGACGAAGGGGACGGGTTCGTGGGAGAGGGTGTCGAGCACCGCCAGGGCGTCGCGCATGTCGGCCTCCCACGAGTAGAGCGCGGTTTGCTCCGAATCGCCATGACCGCGCTGGTCCCAGGAGACGACTCGATAGCCGCCCGCGGCCAGCAGGGGAGCGAACACGCAGAAGGTCTGGGCGAAGTCGAAGCCGCCGTGGGCCAGCAGGAGGGGCGGCGCGTCGGCGTCTCCCCACTCCGACACCGCGAGCGCGTTGCCGTGAGCGCGAATCCGGTAGCATCGAGCGGGGAGTTCGGCTCCGCTCGGAGATGCGAAGCGAGCCTCCTCG
>CBDUYG010000488.1:0-3524 GCA_965371385.1 uncultured Myxococcales bacterium
AGCTCCTCTGGGGCGACACGCATCTTCACACTTCCAACTCCTTCGACGCCTACCTCAATCGCAACATGACCGCCGACCCGGATACGGCGTATCGCTACGCGAAGGGGCTGCCGGTCATCCACCCGGGGCCACGCTCGAGGGTGCAGATCGAGACGCCTCTCGACTTCCTGGTAGTGGCCGACCACGCGGAATATCTGGGAGTCATCCGCCACCTCGTGTCGCGGGGAATTCCTCGTGAGAATCTGGGATTTGTCGATCGTTTCTTCGCCTCGCTGGCCCAGTGGTGGATCCGGCGCGTCGTCGAGCAGGACAAGGGGCAATCGGCATTTACTTCGGTCCTGCCTCGAACCAATGACGTCGAGGCGGAGGCGGCGGAGCCCCTGAGCTTCCCGCTTCCCGGAGCCGAGGCGATGACGCGGACGATGTGGGGCGAGATGATCGAAACGGCCGACGCCCACAACGACCCCGGCACATTTACCTCGCTTATCGGTTGGGAGTGGAGCTCCATCCCGGCCGGCGCCAACCTGCATCGGGTCGTGTTCACGAGCGCTGACGCGAGCATCGCGGGAAAATTTCTGCCCTATGGCGCGTCGGATAGCAAGTATCCGGAAGACCTCTGGGACTGGCTCGATGAGACCTCGGCTGCGACCGGCGCCGAGTTCACGTCGATTCCCCACAACTCGAACATCTCGAAGGGGTATATGTTTCCGGCCGACAACCGGCTTCGCGGCGGGCCCATCGATGAAGCCTGGGTGAGGCAGCGCGCGAAGTGGGAGACCGTGGCCGAGGTGACCCAGATCAAGGGCGACTCGGAGACCCACCCCAGCCTCTCACCCGATGATCCCTTCGCCGACTTCGAAACCTACCCCCACTACATCCAGCAAGATCCGCCCGACTACGCTCCCGGGCCCGGCGATTACATTCGCTCGGCCCTGCGCACCGGGCTCGCGATCGAGGAGCGAATCGGCTTCAACCCCTATCGCTTCGGACTCATCGGATCGACCGACTCACATACCGGCCTCGCATCGGCGGAGGAGCCCAACTTCTGGGGCAAGTTCCCGCGTGATTCGACGCCCGAAAAGAAGACAGGAAACTGGGGTCGTGCTCGGGGTCCGACCGGATGGTCGATGTCCGCCTCGGGGCTCGCAGCGGTGTGGGCGGAAGCGAATACGCGCGATGCAATTCTCCGGGCATTCAAGCGGCGCGAGGTCTATGCGACGACGGGGCCTCGCATCCGGGTTCGGGTCTTCGGTGGGTCCGGCTTCGAGCCGGGGGACGAGAACGCGTCGGAGATCGCGGGCGTGGGTGCGGCCGGAGGCGTTCCCATGGGCGGTGAGCTGATCGGATTGATGCGGGCGCCTTCCTTCTTGATCCACGCCTCGAAAGACCCGAAGAGTGCCCATCTCGATCGGGTGCAGATGGTGAAGGGCTGGCTCGCGGGTGGCGCCAGCTTCGAGAAGGTCTACGACGTGGTCTGGTCGGATGGGCGCATCGCCGATGCAGACGGCCGTGTGCCGCCTGTCCCCGATACGGTCGATGTGGCCACGGGTCGCTATTCGAACGAGCATGGAGCTGCAACGTTGGCCGCTCTCTGGACCGACCCGGACTTCGACCCGAACGAGCGAGCCTTCTACTACGTGCGCGTCCTCGAGATTCCGACCCCGCGCCACTCTCTCCTCGATGCCATCGCGTTGCAGATCGATCCGGCGGAGACGGGGCACCCCACCTCCATCCAGGAACGTGCGTATACCTCACCTATCCACTACAGGCCCTAGACCTTCCCCTTGGACTGCCTCCTGAGCTGAACCCTGGATTGCCGCCCACTCGCTCTCGAGGCGGGGCTTGAGTGCAGCGGCCCAGGCGCGATAGCCCTCGTCATTGAGGTGCAGACGGTCCCAGCGGAAGAGATCCTCCCGCAGCTCTCCATCGTCGCCCAGGAGGGACGGCGTGAGGTCGACCGTGCCGAGTCGATCGTCGCCCGCCGCGATCTCGGTGATTCGTTTGTTCGTCTCCTCCTGCACGCTCGCGAGTCCTTTGCGCAGCAGGGACGGCTTGATCGCCAGGAAGAGGATTCGCGTCTCGGGAAGCTCCGCATGAACGATCTCGACGAATCGGGAGAAGTCCGCAGCAACCGATTCGGGTGTCTTGCCCGACCAGCCACTGAGATCGTTCTCTCCCGCGTAGAGCACGATCAGGCGAGGGCGATAGGGCAGCACCATTCGCTTGGCATAACGATTCACGTGATCGAGGTGCGCGCCGCCGAAGCCGCGATTGAGCACGGGCAGGGGAGCCATGTCTTCCGCCAGGGTGCTCCAGAGATTGATGCTCGAGCTTCCAGTGAAGAGGATGCCTTCGCTGGTCGGAGTGCTGCGTCGGTCGCCTCGTTCGTAGAGACGGATCTGCCACTCCCAGATTGCGGGATGATCCAGAGCACTGAGGGCCCAGCTCGGCCACACGGCATCGACGAGGGATAGGAGACCGCGCTGGGACTCGGGGCGTTCGGACTGGGACATGGGGGATCCTTTCTGGGGCCCACAATGACGTCCGGGGTCATCGTGTGCAGTTGACCGGGCGGGCCTGCCGCGTCATTTCTACTCCTCCGGATCGAGCGAAATCTTCTGGTTCTCGGCGTATCGCGGGCCCGAGACTGTAGCCGGACTGATGATCTCACCGGCGCGGGCGAGGTCGGCCGCGCTGATCTCGAGGTCTGCGGCCCGCGCGTTCTCCTCGACGAACGCGACGTGTTTCGTCCCGGGAATCGGCACCACGGTGTCGCCCTGGGCGAGCACCCATGCGAGTGCGAGCTGTGCCATCGTGCACTCGTTGTCCCGCGCGATGGCTTCGTATTCGGCCAGCAGCGCGACATTGCTCGAGAGGTTCTCGTCCATGAAGCGGGGCATGCTGCGCCGCAAGTCGCCTTCAGCCAGATCCTCCGGCTTTCGGACCGCCCCGGTCAGGAACGCGCGAGCGAGAGGGCTGAAGGGAACGAAACCGACGCCGAGCTCGCTGCATGTCTCCAGTACCCGAAGCTCGGGATCACGGGTCCAGAGGGAGTACTCCGACTGGACGGCCGTGATCGGGTGAACCGCGTGGGCCTTGCGGAGCGTCGTCGACGATACCTCCGACAGGCCGATCGTGCGGATCTTTCCCGCTACCACGAGGTCGGCCATGGCACCGACGCTCTCCTCGATCGGTACCTGATGGTCCCGGCGATGCAGGTAGTAGAGATCGATCACATCCGTCTGCAGATTCCGAAGGCTTTCGTCACACGTCTTCTTGACGGACTTCGGGCTGCAGTCCACGCTGCGGCGAAATTTGTCGTCGACCTTGATTCCGCACTTGCTTGCCAGCACGAACTCATTGCGACGGGAACGGAGCACCCGGCCGAGCAGCTTCTCGTTGTGACCGAGGCCATAGACGCTCGCCGTATCGAGGAACGTGTAACCGACGTCGAGTGACCGCAGCAGCGCACGCTCGGCCTCGGCAGGATCCGGCGTGCCGTAGGCGTGCGACATGCTCATGCA
>CBDUYG010000489.1:0-3524 GCA_965371385.1 uncultured Myxococcales bacterium
CGGGGTACCAGGCGCTGGGAGATCACGGCCTTGAGGATCGTCGAGAGCTGCAGCCGCACCTGCTTCTGCTGGTAGGGCGGGAAGACCGAGATGATGCGGTTGATCGTCTCGGTGGCGTCGAGGGTGTGGAGCGTGGACATCACGAGGTGCCCCGTCTCCGCCGCAGTGAGGGCGGTCTCGATCGTCTCGAAGTCGCGCATCTCGCCGACGAGAATCACATCGGGGTCCTGACGCAGAGCCGCCCGTAGGGCGTTCGAAAAGCTGTGGGTGTCGACGCCGATCTCGCGCTGGTTCACGATCGAACGGCGGTCGCGAATCAGAAACTCGATCGGATCCTCGATCGTCATTATGTGGCTGGTCCGCTCGGAATTGATCTGTTCGATCATGGCGGCGAGCGTCGTCGACTTGCCGGAGCCGGTCGTCCCGGTGACGAGCACCAACCCGCGCTGCTCCCGGGAAATCTGCTGGATGATCTTGGGGAGGTGGAGCTGCTCAGCGGTCTTCACGCCGAAGGGAATCACTCGGAAGACGATCCCGATCGTTCCCCGCTGCTGGAATACGTTGACGCGGAAGCGCCCGAGCCCCGCGATCCCGTAGGCGAGGTCCGCCTCGCGATTCTCCTCGAAGCGAGCCTTCTGCGCTTCGCTCATGATCGACATCGCGATCGTCCGCAATTCGTCGGGCATGACGCGCTCGCCATTCTTCAGTGGCACGAGGGCACCATCGACACGGAACATCGGCGGCAGCCCGGACTTCAGATGAATGTCCGAGGCTCCCCCCTTGATCGCCACCTTCAAGATGTCGTTCAGATCCATGGCCATGGTCGCTGCGGATCCCCCAGGGCCAGCATCTCACCTCCACGGGTGGCTGGCGTCTGTGAATCTTTCGACCGAATGGGCGGGCATCTTGAGCGGCGTCAGCGCTCGGAGGGCGTTGGAGATGCGTGCGGAGGCGTGCGATGAGAGGCCGGCGGGATTGCAGCCACATAGGAATCGGAGAACGTCGGCAGATGCTCCGCCCATCCGCCTCTCCACCTCTCCACCTCTCCACCTCTCCACCTCTCCGCCATTGGGCCCCTCCGCCATTGGGCCAGGGGCGATCGGATGGCGGAGGGGCTCGGTTGAGCCGGCGAAGTTGCGAGCGTGGCTACTTGTACGTCGAGGCTAGGCGTCCAGCTCCTCACCCTCTTCGCTCGCTCCGGCATCCGCTCCAGCCTTCTCGGGTGGATTCGTCAGCGCCGGAAGCTTGAGCCCCTTGGCAGCGTAGACCTCCTCCGCCAGCCGGCTGCAGATGTCGGGGTTCTCCTTGAGGAAGCGGCGCGCGTTCTCCCGGCCCTGGCCGATGCGCTCATCCCCGTAGGAGAACCAGGAGCCGCTCTTCTCGACGAGCCCCTCCTCGACCCCCAGATCGATGAGATCGCCCTCGCGGGAGATCCCCTCGTTGTAGATGATGTCGAACTCGGCCTGGCGGAAGGGCGGCGCCACCTTGTTCTTCACCACCTTGACCCGGGTGCGGTTGCCCACGACCTCGTCGCCGTCCTTGAGGGCGGCGATGCGGCGCACGTCGATCCGCACCGAGGCGTAGAACTTGAGCGCATTGCCGCCCGTGGTGGTCTCCGGGTTGCCGAACATGACGCCGATCTTCATGCGGATCTGGTTGATGAAGATGATCGACGCGCCCGACTTCGAGACCGTGGCCGTGAGCTTGCGCAGAGCCTGACTCATCAGTCGCGCCTGGAGGCCGACGTGATGGTCGCCCATCTCGCCCTCGAGCTCGGCGCGGGGAACGAGCGCCGCCACCGAGTCCACCACCACGAGATCGATGGCGCCCGAGCGCAAGAGCATGTCGGCGATCTCGAGCGCCTGCTCGCCGGTATCCGGCTGGGAGATGAGCAGATCCTCGACCTTCACGCCGAGGCGCCGGGCATAGTTGACGTCGAGGGCATGCTCGGCATCGATGAACGCCGCGATCCCACCCGCCTTCTGTATCTCGGCGATCGCGTGCAGGGTGAGGGTCGTCTTGCCGCTCGATTCGGGGCCGTAGATCTCGAGCACGCGCCCGCGCGGGAATCCGCCAATGCCGAGCGCGATGTCGATGCTCGGCGATCCCGACGAGAAGTGGGGAATCATCTGATCCGCCGGATCGCCGGACATCGTGAGGATCGAGCCCTTGCCGAACTGCTTCTCGATGGCGTCCACCGCCATCGCGATCGCCTTTGCCTTCTGCTCGTCTCCCTCGGTTCGCTGCACCGGGGCTCGCTCGCTCTTCTTGCTTGCACTTCTTTTCATCTTGTCTTCCTCCAACGATCGCAATTGCCCTTCGACGTCGATTTTCGACTTTGCCGATGGGCTAGTTGATTGAGGGGTGAATCAAACCGTTCGCCCACGCCCCCCGCGCGACGAACGAAAAAATGGGATTTCGGCCGAGATTGCCGGCTCGGCGGACATTCCCGCGAGCCGACATTCTCTTTCTGTTCATTTTCGTTACGTGCATCCGCACGTTCTCCCGTACCACCGGTGCCACTTGCGAAAACGAGACGCTCATACTCCGCCGCTCCCCGGCGGTGCGGCTCCACCTCGTTGGCGGAGCAAGGAGGGGCCCACGAGCTCGACTCCCAGGAGTGAACGCCTCACCCAGTCGAGCGCGACCTGAGTGGTGAGCATGCGATGCCGGGTACGATCGAGGGGAAAGACGAAGCCTTCGACGTGGGTCGCGCAGCCTTCGCGCGCGATCCCGATATAGACGAGCCCAACCGGCTTCTCGTCGCTGCCTCCACCTGGCCCCGAGATGCCGGTGGTGGAGACGCCGAAGTCCGAGCCGAAGCGCTCGCGCACCCCATCGGCCATCGCGGCGGCGACGGGCTCGGAGACCGCGCCGTGCTCCTGCAGGATCTCCTCGGGAACCCCGACCAGCGCAGACTTCGACTCATTCGAGTAGGTCACGACCCCACCCGCGAAGTACTCGGACGAGCCGGGAACGTCGGTGATGTGCTCGGCGATCATCCCGCCCGTGCACGACTCCGCCACCGCGATCCATTTGCCCTGCTCTCGCAGCAGGCGCCCTACGACCGCCTCCATGGTCTCGTCGCCTTCGCCGTAGACCAGAGCACCGAGACACTCGCGTACCTCGCGGCAGATCCCGTCGAGCTGCTCCTCTGCCTCTTCGACGCTGGAAGCCCGGACGACGGGACGCAGGAAGTTGTCCGGGAACCGGGTCCGGAAACCGAGATCGACGCCCTCCTCCCGGGCGACGTGACGTAGCTCCTCGTCGAGGGACGACTCGCCGAGACCGAAGGTCTTGAGCAGCCTCGCTCGCACCACCCCACCCCCGCCGAAGCGTCGGGCGACCGCGGGCAGAACCTGCTCGTCCATCATCCGCTCGAGCTCTCTGGGGACGCCCGGCATGGCAAAGAGGAGCGCACCCGATCCTCCCGACGCTCCATCCAGCGCTCCACCCGACGCTCCACCCAACGCTCCACCCGACGCTCCACCCAAGCTGTGGAGCGTATCGACCATGAAGCCCGG
>CBDUYG010000490.1:0-3522 GCA_965371385.1 uncultured Myxococcales bacterium
CGTGACGGGGCCCAGCAACTTTTTCTCCTGGTGGACCGGTCGAAAATGAGAAGCGACATCGAATTCGAGGGATACGGGGGCACACCGCTCCGCGGATGGCTCTATCTGCCGGAGCGGGCAGCTGCGCATCCCGTTCCGGGGGTCGTCATGGCCCATGGCTTTTCGGCGGTGAAGGAGATGGCGCTCGA
Source organism: uncultured Myxococcales bacterium (assembly GCA_965371385.1). GTDB lineage: Bacteria > Myxococcota_A > UBA9160 > UBA9160 > UBA4427 > CBDUYG01. The sequence goes on from CBDUYG010000490.1 coordinate 189, forward strand.
CATGTATGCAGAGGTCTTCTGCGGCGCCGGGATCGCCGTGCTCGTCTACGATCACCGCAATCTCGGAGCCAGTGATGGCCGGCCCCGCCAGGAGCTGAACCCCTGGGCGCAGGCTCGTGACTATCGATTGGCGATCGGCTGGCTCGCCGAGCGTCCCGAGATCGACGCCGAGCGTATCGGGATCTGGGGGAGCAGCTACAGCGGCGGCGAAGTCATCGTCGTCGGAGCCTGCGACGAGCGTGTCAAGGCGGTGGTCGCCAATGTGCCTTTCGCGGGCTATCCCGGGGTCGATTACGCAGACACCGAGGGGCGCTTCAGAGCCATCCGCGATGCTCTCGAAGACTCGAGCGGAGCAGGGCTCGCAGATGTCCAGAGCACCGCCATTGGCCCGATGCCGGTGGTGAGTGATGGGAGCTCCGATGAGGCCCCGATGCTCGATCAGCCCGAATCCGGAGAGTGGTTCATGAATTTCGCGAAGCAGGCACCGAGCTGGGTCAACACCGTCACCCTGGTCAACGGTATGGGGACCGATCCGTCGTGGGATCCGGGTGTCTGCGTCGCCCATCTCGCGCCAACGCCGCTTCTGATGGTGGTCGCGAGCGACGACCGACTGGCCGCCACCGAGATCAGCCGTGCGGCCTTTGCACGTGCGGGCGAGCCCAAGCAGCTCGCGATGATCGAGGGGCATCACTTCGTCCCCTATGCGGGCGAGGGCTTCGAAGAGTCGTCCAGCGCGGCTCGGGAGTTCTTCGTGGAGCACCTGGCGATCTGATGGATCGAGTCGATCCTTCTCGATGGAGGGTGATGCCTGAGGGAGTGGCTGGGCTCGCACCCCAGCGCGAGAGGCTTCGACTCCCATCCGCGAGCAAATCCCAGGTACGTGCTCCTTCGCCTCAGATCGAGGAATTCGGCCTCGCGGGCCGCGGTTCTGCGAGGAAGAGCCGGATAAACCGGGTCGAGCGCTTGCCGGTTATCGGCAAGCGGTCAATGTCGTGACTCGACCAACCGATGTGTCGTACGGAGTCCCCGAGAGTAGTCCGTTTCACACCTAGCCCCAGAGGCCGCTCGATGACCAGCTCAGCCCGAGATCCCCGTCACCCGCCGCTGCGGGATGTCGCCCTGCGGACGTGGATCGAGAATCATTTCGAAAACTGGGGACATATCACGGCCCGAAGGCGCTGGTCGATCATCGGGGTGATGGTTGCGCTGGCGTTGGCGCTCGGTTCGTACATGCCGCTCATCGAGGTCGACACCTCGAACGAGGCATTCTTGCGGGAAGACGATCCAACGCGACTCGCGTATGCCGACTTTCGCGAGCAATTCGGAAGCGACCAGTTGATTCTCGTCGGGGTGCGGCCAGCCAACATCTTCGACCCCGACTTTCTCGCCACGCTTCACGAAATGCATCGTGCGATCGAGGACTCCGTCCCCTACATCGCCGAAGTCACCAGCTTGATCAACGTACGCGAGACTCGAGGCGAGGGAGACGAGTTGATCGTCCGGGATCTGCTCGAGGATTGGCCTCTCGACGTCGACGCCCTGCTCGAGATCCGCGAGCGCGCTCTGGCGAACCCCATCTACGAGGAATACCTCTTCTCTCGGGACCAACGCTCGACCTTCCTGGTCGTCAAACTGCAGAGTCATGTCGGCGATTCGGCATTCGACGACGCGCTTGCGGGGTTCGAGGATGTCGAAGGCGCCGAGCCGCTCTCCCTGACGGGTGAGCAGGAGGCCGAAGCCAGTGCCGCTCTCGCCGCACTGGTGGATCGCTTCCGCACCGCCGATCTCGAAATCCACCTGACCGGAGGCCCCGTCGTGGCGGCGCGTCTGGCGTCCGACATGATCAACAACATGGCGATCTTCGTGAGCCTGTCGCTGGTCGCGGTCGCGCTGTTCCTCTTCGTCCTGTTCCGTCGCGTATCCGCCGTCTTCCTCCCCCTGATCGTCGTGTCGCTCTCGATCGTCTCGACCTTCGGAGGCATGGCACTGCTGGGCATGCCCCTCGGAATCCCGACGCAGATCCTGCCCTCCTTCCTCCTGGCCGTCGGCATCGGCGGCAGTGTCCACCTGCTCGTGATCTTCTTCCGCGAATACGACGCGGGCCAGTCCCGCGAAGACGCCCTCGCCCACGCCCTGCACCACTCGGGGCTGGCCATCGTGATGACGGCACTCACGACTGCGGGCGGCCTCATCTCCTTTCTCACCGCAGATGTGCAACCCGTCGCCGACCTCGGGATCTTCGCGCCACTGGGCATCGGGTTGGGGCTCGCGTATTGCATGGTGCTGCTCCCGGCCCTGCTCCAGGTGATTCCGCTGCGGCGTCTCGCCCAGCGCGAGGCCGGCGGAGGCGACGCGGTCGAGCGGGTGCTCTTGTGGACGGGCGACCGCAGCGTGCGCTTCCCGAAGGTCGTGCTCGCGTGCATGACCGCGATCCTGATCTTCGCGATCGTGGGAATGACCCGACTCGAATTCAGCTACGACCCCGTCAGCTGGTTTCCCGAGGAGGATCCGATCCGCGTCGCTACCGACTTCGTGAACGACGAGCTCGGCGGATCGGTATCGCTCGAAATTCTGATCGACACCGGAGAAGAGAACGGCCTGCTCGAACCTTCACTGCTCGCGCGCATCGACGAGCTGACGGAGTACATCAGGCGGGATGAGGGTGTCGGCAGGGTTCCGGTGGGCAAGATCTCCTCGATCGTCGATGTCACGAAGGAGATCCATCAGGCGCTGAATGGGAACGACCCCGACTTCCATGCAATCCCGAACGATCGGGAACTCATCGCCCAGGAGCTGTTGCTGTTCGAGAATAGCGGCTCCGATGACCTCGAGCAGCTGGTCGATCCCCAGTTTCAGCGCGCGCGTCTCACGGTGAACATGCCCTATGCCGGTCCCACGGATTACCAACCCTTCATTGTTCGCATCGAGGCTGCGGCCCGCGAGATCCTTGGGGACGAAGTCGACATCACGATGACGGGCTTCGCGAGCTTGATGACGCGATCGCTGGATGCGATCTCGACCAGTCTCCGGCGCAGCTACCTGGTCGCTCTCGCGATCATCACGCCGCTGATGTTCCTGGTGCTCGGAAACGTTCGAACCGGTCTGGCCGCGATGGTTCCCAATCTCGCTCCGATCATCCTGACCCTCGGGCTGATGGGTTGGCTGGGACTCGCGCTCGACACATTCACTCTGCTGATCGGGAGCATCGCGATCGGCCTTGCGGTAGACGATACGATCCACTTCATGCACGTCTTTCGAAAGTACTACGAAAAACTCCAAGATACCCAGGCAGCGGTCCGCGAGACCCTTCGCACCACCGGACACGCGCTACTCG
>CBDUYG010000491.1:0-3519 GCA_965371385.1 uncultured Myxococcales bacterium
CGGTCGAGCCTGGGTCGATCCCGAGCATTCTCAGGCGAGCGGGCCTCGCCGACTTCGCGATCCCTATTCGCGGGTCGCTTCTCTTTCCGGGGGGGGTGGGCTCTTTCAGGGTACACCATCACTGGGACGGGGAATCGCAGGACGGGACGATCAAGCGAGGTTGGCCATCTCCTCATCCGAGATGTCGAAGTTGGAGTAGACGTTCTGTACGTCGTCGAGATCCTCGAGGGCGTCGATCAGGCCGATCATCGACTCGGCTTCCGAGCCCGTGAGCTCGACGCTCGTGCTCGGCACCATCGTGATCTCGGCCGTCGTCGGCTCGAATCCCTGGCTCTTCATGACGCTCTGGACCTCACCGAGGTCGGCGGGCTGGACCGTCACCTGGACGGCGTCCTCACTCTCCTCGATATCCTCCGCCCCGGCCTCCATCGCCGCCTCCATCACGGCATCCCCGTCGAGGCTCTCGCCCTCGAAGCTGAGGATCCCGCGCTTGTCGAAGAGGTAGGCGACGCAGCCCGAGGCTCCCAGGTTGCCGCCTCGCTTGGAAAGGACGTGGCGCACCTCGCCCACCGTGCGGTTCTTGTTGTCCGAAAGGGTCTCGATCAGGACCGCGACGCCGCCGGGACCGTAGCCTTCGTACACGAACTCTTCGTAGGAGGCCGATTCGCCTCCCCCGACGCCCTTGTCGATCGCCCGATTGATGTTGTCCTTGGGCATGTTCGCGCCCTTGGCCTTGTCGATGATCAGGCGGAGCCGGGGATTGGAGTCGGGGTCGCCGCCGCCGATCGAAGCCGCGGTGGAGAGCTCACGGATGATCTTGGTGAAGATCTTGCCGCGCTTGGCATCCAGCGCGCCCTTCTTGCGCTTGATGGTGGACCATTTGGAGTGGCCGGACATGCTGCCCTCTCTGAGTACGAGCGCCGATCCCGAAGGCCCGAACCCGACGAGCGGGGAGAGCCGAGTCCAGGACGACGCGAATCATTGAAGTCGGATCGGAACTAGCGGAGATTCTAGCAGCCCTCTCCCACGAGGGGTTCCCCCTGCGGATCTGCCCGTACTCGGGCGCCGGAAGCCGGCCGGATCCGGTCCAGCCAGCCGGCGGAATTCGTTCAGAAAAGGGCCCGCCGTTCCGATATCAGGGAGCGAGGGGTCATCCTCCGAGGGGATCGGACCGCTCGCGTAATCGAGGCTGGTGGGCCCCGGACGGTGGAATCTTCGTTTCCCGTCGGCCCCGCTCTCGAGTCGACTGGAAGGGGAAGAGTTCGGTGGCAAATCTCGCGGTTGGAATCGATTTGGGGACGAGCAACTCGTGCGTCGCCGTAAAGGATGGCGACAGCGTGTCGGTCCTCGCCAATGCCTATGGCGAAACGACGACTGCCAGCGTGGTTGCTTTTCACGAGGACGGCTCGATCACCGTTGGCAACGCGGCCCGAGCCAACATCATCCACGACCCGCTCTCGACCGTCTCCTCTGCCAAGCGCCTGATCGGCCGATATCACTTCTCCGAAGAGGTGCGCAAGGCCCAGGCGATCTGCTCCTACGAAATCGTCGAAGGTCCCAGCCACGGAGTCCGCATCAAGGTCCGCGACGAAGAGTTTTCCCTGCCGGAAGTCTCGGCGATGGTCCTGCGCGAGATGAAGCAGGTCGCCGAAGCGCGCCTCAACGAAGAGATCACCAAGGCCGTCATCACCGTGCCCGCCTACTTCAACGACAACCAGCGCCAGGCCACGAAGGACGCCGGCCGGATCGCCGGGCTCGAGGTGCTGCGCATCCTCAACGAGCCCACCGCGGCCGCCCTGGCCTACGGCTTCGGCAAGGGCCTAGACCAGCGCGTCGCGGTCTATGACCTCGGCGGCGGTACCTTCGATATCTCAGTGCTCGAGATCGGGAAGGATGTCTTCGAAGTACTCGCCACCTGCGGCGACACCTTTCTCGGCGGAGACGATTTCGACGACCGCATTCTCGACCTGCTCGCCGACGAGTTCGTCGCGCGGGAGGGGATCAACCTGCGCAACGATCCCTTCGCCTTCGAGAAGCTGAAGGTGGCGGCCGAGGCAGCCAAGAAGGGGCTCTCGGTCGAAGACGAGGTAGAGATACGGATTCCCGACGTACTCGTCGGAGAGGACGGGCAGCCGCGCTCACTCGAGCGGACGATCACCGCCAGCGAGTTTGCCTCCCTGGTACAGGACCTCGTGCAGCGCACCTTCAAGGTCTGCGACGAGGCGTTGCAGCAGGCCGACCTCACGACTCGCGACCTCGACGGTATCATCCTGGTTGGCGGCCCGACGCGCCTGCCGATCATCCGTGAGGCCGTGAGCAACTACTTCCAGCAGGAGCCCAGGGCCGACGTCGATCCCGACGAGGTGGTGGCGAAGGGCGCCGCGATCCACGCTGCCTCCCTGCTGAGCTCCGAACAGGAGTCCCATCTCTTCGACGTGACGCCCCTCGACCTGCGCATCGGCGTCGCGGGAGGACTCGCCGAGTCCGTGATCGAGCGCAACACGCCCGTCCCGATCGAGCAGTCGCGCGCCTTCAGCCCCTTCAGGGACCACCAGGAGTCGGTGCGAATCAAGGTCTACCAGGGCGACTCGCGTCAGGCCGACGAGAACGAGCTGCTGGGACAATTCGAGTTTTCGGGCTTCGAGCCGGGACGCCGCAGCGAGGTCTCGATCGACGTGGCCTTCGAGATCAACGCCGACGGCATCGTGAGCGTCGCGGCCAGCGACCCGCTCACCGGCGAGTCCGCCTCGACGACCATCACCCTCTCCTCCGGCCTCAGCGATGCCGAGATGAGCAAGATTCTCTCGAGGGATCGAACCGGCGACGTGCGCATCACCGGCGACGAGCTGGCAGCGAACGACAGCGAGGACGTGATCCTCGAAGGCGAGCCGGAGCTGCTGGTGGACGACGATGACGTTCTGGAGCTCGACGCCACCGAGACCGACCTCAGCGACTTCGGCACCGACTTCAGCAATGACTTCAGCAATGACCCCAATGCGGTCACGGCACCCGATGACCTGTCGGGCGACCCCGAGGACACCGTTCCGATCGAAAGCCTCCTGAGTGAGGACGGGGGCCCTGATCCGGCTGCCCCTTCCAACGCCGCGATCGGCAGGATCCAGCTCCAGACACTGCAGGTCGCCCCGAATCCGTCGCTGAATCTGGGAGCCGATGGAGCCCCGGTAGCTGAAGAAGGCGTCGATGACCTCTTCGACCACTCGAACGATCTGGATCTCTCCCCCCATACGGATCCGGAGGACTGAGAATCGTGTCCGAGCTCGCTCCCCTCGAAGTCCAGGCCCTGGTCCGTATCATGGACGAGCTGAGCTACTACCAGATCCTTCACATCGAGCCCGGCGCGACGAGCCGCGACATCAAGAAGGCCTACTACCAGAGCGCACGAACTTTTCATCCCGACGCTACCCGGCACCTCGATGCCGAGGTCCAGAAACGCTGCCTGCAAATTTCGAAGTGCGTCACCGAGGCCTACTGCGTGCTTCGCGATCCCCGCAAGCGCAA
>CBDUYG010000492.1:0-3510 GCA_965371385.1 uncultured Myxococcales bacterium
CCATTAGTTGGGTTGCCATACGACGCCCAATCTGGAGGAGGGTCGAGGACTTCCTGTGAGCAGCCCAACGTTGAAATGGGCGACAAGCTGACGAGCACAGGCGGCGGCTCCCTCAGGCCAGAGTCTCCGGAGGGCCCGGGGCGAGTCCTGTCGCCGGCACCGTCTGGACTACGTGGCGTCTCGCAGTCGGTCCAGCAATCGCCGCAGGCGCGGCAGGGCAAGCCGATCCTTCTCGCGCCCCGCGGCCTCCTTCGACCGGATCACGTCTTCTAGCGAGGCAACCATGATATGCAGGCGGTCGGCCGCCTCGATGTCGACAGCATCGCGCCGCAGGTCGGCGTATCCCTGTGTGCCGCTGGGCTGAAAGGTCACGTCCAGATCTCCGGCCGTCGTGGTCATGTTCACGATCGAATCGGGAGGCAGGTTCCGAAAGAACTCTGCCGAGCAGTCAAAGGGAAGGCCATCTGGTTCTCCCTCGGTTCGGATCCGGGCTTCAAGTGCTCGTAGAGCCCGTGCCAGCCTCTCGACATTGCCATCCGTATGCTCCGGAACGATATCGAGGTCGACGGTGACGCCGACATCGCCGTGAAGGACGGCAGCCATGCCACCGATGAGGACGAACCGGACACCGCATTGGTCCAGGATCGAGAGCATCCTCTCTGGGTCGAAGTCGGCGCTAGCCACTGCGCTTCGCCGCGACTTCGCCCCGCCCACGAAGCACGAATCGAGCGGCACGGGTCGCATCCGCGAGTCGTTCTGCCGGGCTCCGTTGCAGCGTTCGCTCGAACATGGAGTCGGTTCCAGGGTCGGGCTCCCCGAGTGAGAGCACTACCTCGAAGCCAGCAGCGCTTACGAGGCGCTCTACCATGGCGGTGGAGGGAATCCGGGCACCAGACTCGATTCGGCCGACTGTGGACTTGGGGACACCGCCTCGGCGGGCCAACTTCTCCTGAGTCAATCCGGATCGGCGTCGGGCCTCTCGGACGAGGTCTGAGATCGACATTTTATCACGGTAGCCTATTGGCTATCAATGACCAGGGCTGTCTTGCGATGCGGTCCTGTGCTGGTTCCTCGAAGTTGCAGGCGTGTGCGGCTCTGCGGTCTCGCCGTCAGCAATGTGGATCCAGGGCTGACGTGGTTGATCTTCCAGAGTGCCGTCTCGCTTCCATGTTGCTGACCGTCCGAGTTGCCGGCTACAGCTGGAACTGGATCGGGATACAGACCGAAGCAGCATCCCTCTTGCGGTTGTGCTCCGGTCGAACCTTGCACCCGGCACCAGACCGAGAGTGCCGACGATTCCCCGAGCGCAGTGAGGCCGGGTGCTCCATGTCAATTGAATGCCACCACGGATCTCGCGGATCACCCGGCCGCGTAAAGCGCCGCCGCCGATCGGACTCTGATCTGGGGCTGATTACGAGAGCATTCGCGAGACGATGGAGCGTTCCAACCGAGCACAGGGGCCGGCATCCCGACTGGATCCGAATCCAGTTCATTTCTCGAGATTCGGATGCTCTCGGAAAAGGGTAATCCGGAGCTATGGAGTCTCGAAGCCCTGCTCGATGCGATGGGCTTTCGTCTCACGGTAAACAAAACACGACCCGCAGAGTGCGTTGGCACTCTGCGGGTCGCTTACGAACGAGTGGTCTCGAGCCGAGGGCGCAGAAGCCCAGGCTAAATCGAGGGTGAGATCAGCCGCCGCCGAAGATCGGCTTGCTGACCCAATCCCTGACGACTGGAATGATGTTCAGCTTGAGCTGGAAACGCTGTCCATAGTCGTCCTGGCTGACGACCGAGTACTCTGCGCCGAACTGGAACTTGATCGGCATCTTTCCGATCTTGATCGTCTTCGTGACGTCCAGACCGATCGGCACGTTCCATTGGTTCCCCTTCTTGGCTCGGTGGTTGTAGGTGATGGTCGGGTTCATGCCGACCTGCCAGGCGTTCGGCAAGTTGATGAAGGCGAAGTAGAGCAGATCCATCTGGTTGAGGTCGGTGTTGCGCAGGGTAGGAGTCCGGTCCCCCCGGTCTCCGACTCTCCAGAAGTACTGCGGGAACACACCGGCGACCACCTTCTTGGTCTTGTACCCGAATACGGCCGAGGCCCCGACACCGTACTGCTCGCTCCCCAAGGCCTTCTTGGTGGCACTCGGGAAGAGGAATGTTGGGCCCAACGCGACGATGAAGGCTCCGGGCCCGGCCTTCAGCATGCTGGTCGGCATGGATAGCGGCATTGGCAGGAACATATCGCCGAGGCCGCTCGCCTTGGTGAAGAAACCCGGCGTGACGGGGTCGCTGAGGTCGTTGGGTACTTTCGCGCCCAGAATGACCGGGAGCGTCGGGCGCACGATCAGCCGCCATTCATCCTCGCCCGATCCGTAGATGGGGATGGGCATGATCGGCTGAAAGGTGATGTTGCCCGCGACCTTCGGGTCGCCTGCATTGGCGTCGCCATCGCTGAATGTCATGCCGAACTGTGTGAACAACGCCCAGACGTCCGAGGTCGGATCGCTGAGCTTCGCTCCGATTTCCGCGGCGCTCTCTCCGCCTGCCTTGGGCGCGCCTTCGGCCCATGCGGGAATGGCGGCCAGAAGCAGCAGTGCCATCGCAGCCGCCAGTCGTGAATAGATCAGTCTTCGGTCCATCTTCGAGTCTCCAATTCACGGATTCGCACCGAACGAGCCATACAACTCGCCGGGCATGATCCAGATTGTCAGAGGTGCTCGGCTTGGAGCCCCCCCCCCTAAGAGAACGACGGTAATCGAGTTTGAGACATTGTCAAACATTGGGGGAGTCTGATCGATCAGCGCTCTTTCGTTCCTCCTGAGAGTTGGTCCAAGTGGGCTTTCCATCAAGGAAATTCTGTCCGTCGAGGAATGGCTCGACGAGACGGGGGCTACGTATTTTCCGCAAACGATTCTCTGCCATCGCCAACGACTCGAATGCCATCGCGATTTCGCTGATCGCGGACAGCTTCTCGATGAGTCCACTCATGATCGGGGTGGTTTCCGCAACGGTTTCCGCAACGCCCGTTTCACCTCCGCCAAGGACCCGATCGCGGCGGACCGGCGCATCTTGAACGGGTGCTACCGATCCTTGGCCGAAAATGGAAGTTGGCGGTGGAGTCCTTCCAGGTCGCGGCGCACGCTGGGCCGTCAGCCCGTTGGGCCTTCCGCTTCGACGTCAGCCTGCTCCTCGCGGAGCGCCGCGCGCTCGAGCGTGCGCTCGAGCAGAAGCGTGTAGATCGGGCGGCCGCCGAGAGCCTGCGCTGCGAAGGTGGCGCCAACACAGGTGAGGAGCAGCGGCAGGGTCTGATCGAAGTCGCCCGTCATCTCCAGGGCCAGCGCGATGCCGGTGAGCGGAGCTCGGACCGTCGCGGAGAAGAACGCGGCCATGCCCGCGATCGCGAAGATGCCGGGATGGGGTAGCAGCCCGGGCCAGAGCTGGTGGGCGCCGGCGCCGAACCAGATCCCGAAGAGCGTCCCGAGCGCCATCATCGGCGCGAAGATCCCG
>CBDUYG010000493.1:0-3508 GCA_965371385.1 uncultured Myxococcales bacterium
GCCCTCGTCAGCCGAGGTGAAAGAGGGGATCCGCGATCGAAGGCCCGCACGGGCTCTCGTACCGCTGGCCTGTGATGCTCTGCCTCGACGTCAGAATCCGAGTAGCGAAACCCCATCGGGGGCCGAGCGGGCAGCAGGCCCCAAACAGGAGCTTCGACCGGACATCGTGACGAACACCCAGCCCAAGACTCCGACCAACCGGATCCGGCTCACCTTCTCACCTGAAGCCGAGAAGTACGTGCGGAAGGACGCACCGCTCTCGGTTCGCAAGATGGCGGCGGCGGGAGCCCTGCCCCTCGAGCCGATCGAGCTCGCGAGCGTGCTCTTCGCCCTGATGCACGACTCGGACGCCGAAGTCAAGGATCGCGCACGGCAGAGCCTCGAAGCCCTGCCCGATAGCGTGTTGGATCCGGTCCTGAGTGGTCCAGCCCATCCCACGGTGCTCTCGTTCTTCGCCAGGCACAAGCGAGAAGACGACTCCGCCTGCGAGAAGCTGGCACTCAATCCCGCAACCGCGGACCTCACGATCGCCTTCATGGCGTCTCTGCCCCACAAGCGCGTGGTGGATATCATCAGCAACAACCAGGAGCGGCTTCTGCGCTGCGATGCGATCCTCGACTCGCTCGGTGAAAACCGGCTCACGGGTCGCTCGGTGATCGATCGGATCCTCGGCTTCCTGGGGATGCCCACGAAGGGCAGCGGAGAGGAAGGCGACGAGCTCGTCAACGCGGACGAATTGAGCGAAGAGGACGCCGAGGCTGCGGTCGCGGCCCTGCTCGGCGAAGATATGGCCCACCTGGCGAAGTATCTCGTCTCGGAGGATGATGGCGATCTGAACGACGAGAAGGTCGAGGGGAACCTGTTTTCCGCCATCCAGAACATGTCGGTCATGCAGAAGATCAAGCTGGCGCGCAATGGAGGCAAGGAGGCCCGCAGCCTGTTGCTGCGCGATCGCAACAAGGTGGTCTATACCGCCGTGATCAACAGTCCGAAGATCACCGACACCGAGGTGGTCGGGATCGCCAAGAATCGCAATTCCCCGGACGAGATCCTGCGAATCATCTCGATGAACCGCGACTACACCAAGAACTATCAGGTCAAGCTGGGATTGGCGACGAACCCCAAGACGCCCCAACCTACAGCGGTGAAGTTCCTCAACTACCTGCAGGACAAGGATCTACGAGGCATCATGAAGAGCCGTGACGTCCCTTCCGCCATATCCACCCAGGCCCGGCGGCTCTTGACGAAGAAAGGAAAAGTCTGATGGCCGAGGTCCGCAGCGAAGAGAACGCAGTCAACGCCCGGATCCTCTATTGGGGCGTCCCGGGCTCGGGCATCACGTCGAACCTTCGATCGATCCATGCCAAGCTCAAAGCGAGCAAACGCGGCGAGCTGCAACGGATCCCGACCCGCATCGACCCCACGGTCGAGTACGAGGTGCTCCCGATCGAGCTCGGCAAGGTGAACGGCGTGCGCACCCGGCTTCATGTCGTCGGCGCGCCGAGCGGGCCGGAGCAGTCGCCGACCCGAAAGCACCTGCTCGACCGGATCGACGGAATCGTCTTCGTGGTCGACAGCCGGCCCGAACGGCTGGAAGAGAACCTCCTGTGTCTGAAGGAGCTGCGGCAATCCCTGGCCGACTACGGCGAGTCGCCCGACGACATTCCCTTCGTGCTGCAGTACAACAAATCGGATCTCGTCGACGAGGTGGCGATCGAGAGGCTGAATCGCGATCTTGCAATGCAGGGGGTCGCCGCCTTCGACGCCTCCGCAAACGACGGGACCGGCGTTCTCAAGACGCTCACGACGATATCCAAGCAGGTGGTGCGTGCCCTCGGCAAACGCCGGGCTGGAGCGCGCGAGGACCCGCCGGCACTGCCGCGTGCAGACGCGATGGCGACTGACCCGGGGCATCCCAATCGAGTCGCCTACGAAAGCGAGGCCGGCGTGTCGCCGACGTTGCGGACCGAAGCACCGATCTCACCCCCTGCCGAGCCGGCGCCGGAGCCCGTGCGCCAAGCGAAGTCTGCTGCACCCCTCGAGGGGCCCTCTGCCGCTACGAAGCGCTCGTCCGGCCGCGACCTCATGGAGGCCGCAATCCTGGCCGAGGCAGACGGCTACGAGGCATCCGCCGCCGCGGACGCAACGACGTTCGAGGCCCAGGCCATGTTGGACGACACCTGGGAACATCTCTCGAAGACGATGAAGCCCGACGGCGGTATGCGCTTCGGCCGCGACCTTCGCATCGTTTCGGTCGGCACAGCGGAGCGCAGCGACGATCGCGCCGTGCGACTGCCGCTCGTGCTCGGCAATGAAGACGGGGAGACGGTCACGTTGGCCCTCACCCTTCAGCTCGACATCCTATTGGACGACGACAGCTGAAGCGCACGCCCACATCCGCCATGCAGAAAAGAATCGGTGTCTACGGAGTCAATGAGGAGGTGCTGCGGCTGGCCCAGCTGCTGGCGACCAATCCCGACGTCGCGGTCGTGCGCTATTGGAGCGAGGACCGACAGGGCGCCATTCAGAGCGCCTACGGGCTGGGACCCGAGATCGCGGCCGAAATCAGTCCCCTCCTGACCGATGATCCCAGCAGCCTCGCCGCCGCCGGCGATCTCTACGGCGTCATCGACTCCGGCATCGGGACTCCCTTCGCAACCGACTTTCCCGAGGCGGTCGATCGCGGCATCCAGATCGTCAGCCCTCTCACGGCCCGCCTGCTCTGGGCGTACGGCGTCGTCAGCCAGGACCGCAAGGCCGAGCTGCTGCTGGCCCTATCCGAGATCGTCGAGTCGGTGGATCTCGCGATCGACTCCGACGAGCTCTTCGTACGCATGCTCGACATCGCGGTGGGCACGACCGGGGCCGAGGGCGGCTCGCTGATGCTCCTCAGCCCGAATGGCAAGGAGCTGCGGATCCGCGTGGCGTCCGGGGTCGAGCCCGAGCTCTGGCCCAAGATCCGCGTGCCCATCGGCGACGGCATCGCGGGCAAGGTCGCGGCGGAGGCCCGTCCGGTGTTGCTTCGCGGCCGGGCCGACGCAAAGAGCTTCAACATCGTGCGTGAACGCTTCGACGTCGAGTCGGCGATCTGTGTTCCCCTCGTGGTGAAGGACAAGGTGCTCGGCGTCTTGAATCTCCATCACAGCAGCCGGACGGATGCCTTCTGCGACGAGGATCTCGATTTTCTCGAGCAGCTCGCGGTGCTCGACGCCCAGATCATCGCTCGGGCCCAGGAGCGAGAGTCGCTGCGCAATCAGGCGGCGCGCTACGAGGCCGTGCGCGAGGTACACAAGCTCCTGTCCGAGCCCGCCTCCCTGCTCGACCGGCTCAGCGATCTCTGCGTGGTGATCGCCGAGCGTGTGGGCGACGGCATCGCGACGGTCTACCTGCGCGACGAGGGCGACGAGGATCTACGCCTCGCCGCAACCTCTCTCGAAGGTGGCGGCTTTGGCGGCGAGTATCGGGTGATCCGGGGACAGGGGATCGACGGCCGCGTCGCTCTTACCGG
>CBDUYG010000494.1:0-3501 GCA_965371385.1 uncultured Myxococcales bacterium
GGAATCAGGCCGGCACGTAGCGGCTGATCGTGTCGATCACGCAGCCCGGCCGGTCGCTACCCTCTATCTCGACCGTGACCCGAATCGTCGCCTGGACGGCGCTGCCCTTCACATCCTCGGCCTTGATGAGCTCGGCGCTGCCCCGTACCCGGGAGCCGACAGGCACCGGCGCGGGAAAGCGGATCTTGTCCGCGCCGTAGTTGACCCCCATCGAGATCCCCTGCACCTCGACGATCTCGGGCAGGAATTTGTTGACGAGCGACTGGGTGAGATAGCCATGCGCGATGGTGGAACCGAAGGGACCCTTCTTCGCGCGCTCGGGATCGACGTGGATCCACTGATGATCTCCGGTCGCCTCGGCGAACTTGTCGATGCGATCCTGGTCGATCTCGAGCCACTCGCTCACACCCAGCTGCTTGCCGACGTTCTCCTTGAGCTCGGCGGGATTCTTGAAAACGGTCGACGCCATGTCTTTCTCCTTGGGCTGATTTTGGGCCTGATCTGGGGGCTGATTTGGGAGCTGATTCTGGGTGTGGTCCGGGACTGGTTTTGGGGCTGGTCGATGAAGGCTCGAAGAGGAGCGGAAGGTGCACTCTCCTATTTGGATGTATTCGTGGCCGCAGCGAGAAACGCGGGCTTCTCGCCGCCGCCGTGCATCAACACACTCGCGCCGCTCACATAGCTCGCCAGGGGCGAAGCGAGGTAGAGGCAGGTATCCCCCACGTCGGAGGGCTCGCCCATCCGCCCGAGAGGAACCGTGTCACCGACGGCGGCGATTCCCTCCTCATCACCGTAGTGGAGGTGGGCCTGCTCGGTTCGGATCATTCCCGCGATCACGGCGTTGACGCGGACCCGGGGCGCCCACTCGACGGCGAGGGATTGCGTCAGGCTGAGGAGCCCCGCCTTGGCGGCACCATAGGCGGCCGTTCCCGGCGAGGGGCGGATCGCGCTCACACTCGCGATGTTGATGATCACTCCGCCTTCGGCCTGCTCCTGCATGACGGCATTGGCCTTCTGGGCAAAGTTCAGCGGTGCGATCAGGTTCAGACGAATGATCGATTCGGAGAAGCGCGGCGAGACGGTCGCGGCATCGGCCTCGGGCGCACCGCCGGCGTTGTTGATCAATACGTCGAGGCGGCCGCACTTCTCCTTCGCGAAGGCGATGACCGACTCGATCTGCTCGACATCACGCACATCGGCGGGAGTGAAGAGAGCCTCGCGGCCCTCGGCCGCCGGCAGGCTCTCGGGATCGCTGCGTCCGCAGATCACCACCCGGGCGCCGGCCTCGAGGAAGCGCTCGCTGATCCCGCGTCCCACCCCCCTGGCGCCGCCGGTCACGATCACGACCTTGCCCGTGTAGTCGAGGACCTCGTCCATACTCATCACTCATCTCCGCTCGAAGCTCTGCCCGCCGCTCGAAGCTCTCTTCGATCGCGAGGGGTGGGCGGGTTGGCCCGAATCATTTGAGTGCGCTCTGCTGCGGACGGCAATAGCACTGCATTCTCGGGGCCTTCTCACTGCGCCGATCCTCGACGTACTAGAGACCTATCCGCTGGGCCAGGAGCTCCCGCTGGTAGGTTGCGTCACCGAGCAGGGTCTCACTCGACTTCGCCCGCTTGAAATAGAGGTGGACATCGTACTCCCAGGTGAACCCCACCCCTCCGTGAATCTGCATGCACTCCGCCGCGCAGTGGAAGTAGGAGTCCGAGCAATACGCCTTGGCGAGGGGAGCGACGGTTGGAAGCTCTTCGTCGTTCTCCTCCGCGACCGCGCAGGCGGCGTAGTAGACGGCCGAGCGGCTGGATTCGACCTCGAGCATCATGTCCGCGCATTTGTGCTTGATGGCCTGGAAGGAGCCGATGGGCCGGCCGAACTGGATCCGCTCCTTCGAGTATTCGACCGACATGTCGAGGCAGCGCTGGGCACCCCCCACCTGCTCGGCCGCGAGAGCAATGGCTGCGAGATCGAGAGTGCGCTCGAGCGCGGGCCACGCCTCGCCTTCGCACCCCATCAGCGCCGACGCCGGAACTCGCACCTCTTCGAGGTGGATCTCCGCCAGACGGCGGGTCTGATCGACGGTCGGCAGGGCGCGGCGCGACACGCCGGCGGTGCCGGCGGGAAGTACGAAGAGGCTGATGCCTTCCCTGCCCGTCGTTCCTTCCCTGCGCGCCGCCACGATGGTGAGATCTGCGCTGTGACCGTCCACCACGAAGCTCTTCTTGCCGCTGAGGACGAAGTCGTCACCGTCGGACCTGGCGAGCGCTTGAATTCCATCCGGACCCCAATCGCCGGAGTCCTCCGTGAAGGCGAGGGTCGCCCGGGTCGTCCCCTCGGCGATGCCAGGCAGAAGCTCCTGCTTCTGTGCTTCGCTTCCGCCCACCAGCAGGGCATTGGCGCCGAGGCAGATGCTCGAGAAGAAGGGCGAGCAGAGGAGCGATTCGCCCATCAGCTCCATCAAGGCCACGAGCTCGACATAGCTCAGCCCCAGCCCACCGTACTCTTCGGGGATGTGAACGGAGGTCCAGCCCAGCTCTTCACTGATCTGGCGCCACAGCTCGGGCTCATAGCCGAGCTCGCTCTCCATCGCCTTGCGGATCTGCTCGGATCCCGAGTTCTCCTCGAGAAAGCTCTTCGCCATGGCACGGAGCTCTTCCTGCTCCTCGTTGAACGCGAAATCCATGCCTGCCTCTCCGTTTCGCCAGGGGCATGACTCGAAGGTCGAGTCACGTACCACCGCCGCGGGATTCTCCAGCCGGCGGCGCTATTCCTGTGTAGCCTGTCGAGTCCGCGAAATCAGGTGCCGAAGACCTTCTGGGGCTCGGGCGACTTCGCGATCACCTCGTGCACCGCGGCTCCGACCTCGTCCGGCTCCCAGCGCGCGCCCTTGTCGACGATCGGTCCATCGTGATAACCGATCGAGGTGCCGATGATGCCGCCCTTCACCTCGAAGATGCGGCCCGTCACGTCCTTCGACTCGGAGCTCCCGAGCCAGACCACGAGGGGCGAGATGTTCTCCGGCGCGTTCTCGTCGAAGCTGCCGTCCTCCGGCGGCTTCATGTCGGTGAAGATCGCCTCGGTCATGCGCGTGCGCGCCGCCGGTGCGATCGCGTTCGCGGTAACACCGTAGCGTCCGAGCTCGGCGGCCTGCACGAGGGTGAGGGTCGCAATCCCCCCCTTGGCGGCCGAGTAGGTCGCCTGGCCGACGCTGCCCTGGAGACCCGCACCCGAGCTGGTGTTGATGATCCGGCCGTCGACCGGGTTGCCCGCCTTCGACTCGTTGCGCCAGTACTCGGCCGCGTGACGCGCGATGCAGAAGTGGCCCTTGAGATGAACGCGGATCACCGCGTCCCACTCCTCTTCGGAAGCCTTCAGGAACATGCGATCACGCAGGAAGCCCGCGTTGTTGACTACGACGTCGAGCCTGCCGAAGGTGGAGACCACCTCCTGGACGAGCTTTCCCGTGGCGCCAAAGTCCGCCACGTCGGCGCCGTTCGCGAACGC
>CBDUYG010000495.1:0-3499 GCA_965371385.1 uncultured Myxococcales bacterium
GTGGTAGATCGAATCGAGGCAACGGGACAGCTCCTCGCCAAGGAGAAGGCATCGATCGCCGCCCAGGTTGCGGGCGAGATCACGGCCATCAACGCAGAAGAAGGCGACGCCGTAGAAGCCGGACAGGTGGTCGTTTCGATCGATCCCGAACGGCGTGAGCTCGAGATGGCGAGCTTGCAGGCGGGCGTGGCGGAGGCCGAGGCCGCGTTGGCGGAGAGCCGGCGCGAGGCACGGCGGATCGAGCAGCTGCGCAGCAACAAGGCGATCTCCGAATCCCAGCTCGACGGAGCGCGGACGGCGGTGCGCCTCTCCGGCTCCCGACTCCTGGCCTCCAAGGCCCGGTTGGGTCTCGCCGAGCGAGCGCTGCGCGACTCCGAGGTTCGCGCACCCTTCGCGGGCTTCGTGGCACGACGCGAGGTGAGCCGCGGCGAGTACGTGAATGCCGGCCAGACCCTCTTCGACCTCGTCGCCCTCGACCCGATCGAGGTGGAGTTCCACCTTGCCGAGGTCGACAGTGGAAGAGCCTCTCTCGACGCTCCCGTGGCTCTGCGCGTGGCTCCCTTTCCGAACGAGACCTTCGACGCCCGAGTCACCGCGATCTCTCCGGTGGTCGACTCGACCACGAGGACCCTGCGTGTGAAGGCCGAGCTCCCTAACTCCGGCGGCCGCCTTCGACCCGGTCTCTTCGCTCGCGTGGATCTCGGCGTCAGCGTGCGCGAAGGCGTGCCGATGGTGCCCGAGGAGGTGGTGCTCCAGCGCGCGGACGGCGCCGTCGTCTTCCGCCTCGTCGGCGAGCGGAACGTGGAGCGCATCAACGTAAACCTCGGCGTTTATCGCAGCGGGTTGGTGGAGATCACCGATGGACTCTCGCCCGGTGACACCGTCGTGATTCGCGGTCAGGCCGAACTCATCAACGGATCGGTCGTCTCGCTGCGGAACGCAGACGGAAGCGCTGTGGCCATGGAAGGGGCCAGGGGCGGAATCGAATGACGCTGTCCGATGTCTGCATCGATCGCCCCATCCTCACCTGGATGCTCACCCTCGCGCTGATCGTATTCGGGTTGCTCGGGTACAACCGCCTTGGCGTCGATCAATTTCCCAACATGGAGTTCCCGGTCCTCACCGTGCAGGCCGTCCTCGAAGGGGCGAGCCCGGAGGGGATGGAGGAGGACGTCGTAGACGTCCTCGAGGAGTATCTCAACACGATCGGTGGCGTGCGTTCGATTCGATCGACGAGCTCCGAGGGCGCGGCCATGATCGTGGTGGAGTTCAACCTCGGGGTCGATCTCGACATCGCGGCCCAGGACGTGCGCGACAAGGTCTCTCGGGCCCGCTACGAGCTCCCGCCCGAGCTCGAACCGCCCACGGTCGGCAGCTTCAATCCCAACGATCAACCGATTCTCTGGATCCCCCTCGACGTCGGCGAGATCGGAGCGGTCCAGGCGAGCGAATACGTGAGGCGCCAGATCAATCCCTTCGTCGAGACGATCCCGGGGATCGCCGGGGTGATGATGTTCGGCCGGCTCGATCGCAACATCCGGATCTGGCTCGACGCAGAGGAGCTGCGCGCTCGTGATCTCACGGCCGGCGACGTACTGACGGCCATTCGGCGCGAGCACGTGGAGGCACCGGGCGGTAGCGTGAAGGGAGATCGGGTCGAGTACTCGGTCAGAACGGACGCCGAGTTTCGCACCCTCGCCGAGCTCGAGGAGCTGATCATCACCGATCAGGACGGGGCCCAGATCTACCTGCGCGACGTCGCGCGGGTCGAGGACGGGGCCCAGGACGTCGATGTGATCGCTCGCTACAACGGCGCCGGGGCCGTCGGGCTCGGGATCCGCAAGCAATCCGGAGGCAATACCGTCGGCATCGTCGACGAGGTGATGCTGCGCCTCGACTCGATCCGAGAGGTCCTGCCGGCCGGGATGGAGATCTACCCCGCCGAAGGGTTCATCGACTTCTCCAAGGGAGTGCGGGAAGCCGTCGAGGAGACGAAGTTTGCACTCCTCTTCGGCGCGCTGCTGGCTGTGCTCACGGTCTTCGTCTTCCTGCGCCGTGTGCGCCCCACGTTGATCGTCGCCGCGGCGATCCCGGTCTCATTGCTCGCGACCTTCGGTCTCGTCTGGCTCTTCGGCTTCACCCTCAACACGATGACGTTGCTGGGGATGACGCTCGCGGTGGGGGTCGTGATCGACGACGCAATCGTCGTGCTCGAGAACATCGAGAGACATCGTGAGAAGGGGGAGTCGAGCCGGATGGCCGCCTCGAAGGGAACCCGCGAGATCGCCTTCGCGGCCACGGCTGCGACGATCTCGGTCGCGGCGGTCTTCCTGCCCGCCGCCTTCGTCCAGGGTCTGGTCGGAAGCTTCCTTGGCGAGTTCGGACTCACCGTCGCGGGCTCGGTCATGATCTCGCTCTTCGTGGCCCTGACCCTCACCCCGATGCTGGCGGCGCGCATGAAGCCGCCGAAGCCGCGCCGCGTGGGAGGCTTCTACGATCGCCTCGAGCGCGGATTCGTGGCGCTGGAGACGGGCTATCGCCGTCTCCTCGACTTCACGTTGAAGCACCGGGCCCTGACGATCATGGGAGCGGTCGCATCGCTCGGCGTCGCGTTCTGGGTCGGCAGCGTGCTCGAAGGAGAGTTCTTCCCGCCCGCCGACGAAGGGATCTTCTTCTCGATGATCGACGCGGCGCCGGGTACGGCGCTCGAGGCAACCCTCGGCTACCTCGAGACGGTCGAGGATTGGTTTCTGGATCAGGACGAGGTTGTAGGCATCTTCTCGGCCGTGGGGACGTCGGGAGGCAATAGCATCTCGCGCGCGAACAAGGGGATGATCTTCGGCACGCTCGAGGGGCGTGAGAAGCGCGA
Organism: uncultured Myxococcales bacterium; assembly: GCA_965371385.1. GTDB lineage: Bacteria > Myxococcota_A > UBA9160 > UBA9160 > UBA4427 > CBDUYG01. Next base: position 2,870 of record CBDUYG010000495.1, read on the forward strand.
TCGCACGGTCTTCGAACTGATTCACGCCGCTCGCGAAGAGCTCGGACAGATTCCGGGGCGCAGGATTCGCATCTTCAATCCCGGGGAGATGATCGCGGGTAGCTCGGGCGGCTTCGAGGCCAAGATCCTCGGCAACCTGCCTCTCTCGGAGCTCGACGGCCTCGCCAAACGAATGGCCGAGCGCTTCGCCAAGGTCGGGGGCTTCGTCGACATCAATACGAGTCTCAAGCTCGGGCTGCCCGAGGTGAGGGTCGTACCCGACCGCAAGAAGGCCGCTGCCCTCGGCGTCGATGCGCGGAGCATCGCCAGTACCGTGCAGGTGATGATCGGCGGTCTGGACGTGGCGGTCTTCAAGGAGGCGGGGCGGCGCTACGACGTGCGCGTGCGGCTCGACGCCGCCGATCGAACCAACCCCGAGGCCATTTCCGGGCTTTCGGTGCGGTCGCGGGACGGTCGCAGTGTCGAGCTTCGAAACCTCGTGGAGGTGAAGACCGGCGCCGCGGCGTCGGAGATCACACGTACGAATCGCCAGCGCAGCGTCACCATCCAGGCCAACCTCCAGGGCATCACCCTGGGCGAGGCGATGGCCCGGGCTCAGGTGATCGCCGACGAGATCCTGCCTCAGGGCAC
>CBDUYG010000496.1:0-3495 GCA_965371385.1 uncultured Myxococcales bacterium
GAGCCGGGAGCGAGCCGAACGATTCAATGCGATCGTCGAGGTGGAATCCGAGGAGAACGAGAGGCACTTCTTGCAAGCGATCCAGGCGCTCGGACTCGACCCCGAAGAAGAGCCCGCCGTCGTCATCCTGCCCTCCGGCCCGCGCAGGGAACGCAACGTTCCCGCGCGACGTTTCGGACGCTATCGCGACCGGCTGACTCACGTGATCAGCCTCGCGATGGCTCGGGAAGGCCACGACGATCACGTCGAGGTAAGGGATGAGGAGGGGCGGCTGGTCTTCAATGAGGGGAATGACCTCGATCCCCGAGTGCAGGGACACGCCTGCTCACTCTGTAACGGGGGCTGCTGCCCAGCGGGCAATGACCACGCCTTCGTCAATGTCGGGACGATTCGTCGTTACATGAATGCGCATCCCGAGGCACGGCCCAGGCACATCCTCGAGGCCTATCTCGCTCGGGTGCCGAATCGATCGTGCGAGGGTTCCTGCATCAACCACACGACGAAGGGATGCAACCTTCCCAGCGAGATGCGTTCGGATGTCTGTGGTCGCTACCTCTGCCAACCTCTCGCCGCTCTGAGCCGGGATCTGCGCGAGCCGGCGAGCAGCGGTCGGGCCGTCGCGATCTCCCGTGCTCTCGACAAGTGGTCGACCGACAAACGCGAGGCGGACAATCGGATCGTCGCGTCGGGTCTGATCTCGAAGGATGGGCTCGAGTACCACCTCGAGCCCCAGTGAGCAAAGACTCAATGGAGAAAACTCGCACGAGCTCGCGGAAGTGGTTTCGGATGCTTTCCTGGGTCCTCGTGGCCGGGGCCCTGGTCGTGGCGGGACTCTTCGCGATGGCGAGAATCGGGTCGAGGCCTCTCGACCCCGAGGCCCGATCCCGGTTGCTGCACGAGGGACGGGCTCATGCGTTCGTCGAGCTCAGCGAGGGGTTCGTCCACTACCGCGATGAGGGAGACCCCGACGCTTCCACCTTCGTGCTCGTACACGGTCTCTCGACCCCGTCGTGGGTCTGGGACGAACAGATCGCTCCCATGGTTGCCGCCGGCTACCGCGTGGTCAGCTTCGACAATTACGGACGGGGCTGGTCCGCCCGTCCCCGGGGTCCCTACGACATCGATCGCACCGATCGCCTGCTGGTGGAGCTCCTCGCGGCGCTCGAGATTCAGGGTCCGATTCATCTGGTCGGCTATTCGATGGGAGGCGCCGTGGCTGCGGTCTTCGCTTCCCGCCGGAGTGAGCTCATCGAGTCCCTCGCCCTGATCGCGCCCGCTGGGATCGAGCCAGTAGAGAGTCGGGCCGTCGAGTGGCTCCGTCTGCCGGGGCTCGGAGATTGGTTGGTCGCGGTATTCGGCAAGGCCATCTTCGTCAGCGCCCAGGCTCAGGACGCAAAGGTGCTCGCCGACCCCGACGCCTTTCTCGCGCGTTTCGAGGCCCAGATGGAGTTCGAGGGCTACGGGCGAGCACTCCTCTCGACCCTTCGCCATTACCCCCTGCTCGACGGGATGGCGGAGACCTATCGGGCGGTGGGGCGGGCGGGAATTCGGACGCTCGCGGTCTTCGGCCAGCGCGATGAGAGCGTACCCGAGGCTCGCGCAGAGGCGCTGGCTCGGCTGATCCCAGAGGCCGACATCGTTGTGCTGCCCGATCTCAACCACGCTCTCACCTACAGTCACCCCGCGCGGGTGAGCGAGGTGATTCTCGCGCACGCGCGCCGGGGGGGAGATCCAGAGCCGCGCGGTGCGGCAGGAGATTGAATCTCGTCGCTCGATGACCGAGACGAGCCGACTCCCCGGCGCATGTCACACGCTCTATCCTCGCGACTCACCAGAAACCCGCCCATCAGGAGGCCCCAGTGTCCTTCATCGAGATCGACAGGCCGCGCCCGTACGTCACGCGCATCACACTCAACCGTCCCGAGCGCATGAACGCGATGGCCTTCGACGTGATGGTTCCCTTGCGCGACGCCCTGCGCGAGGTGAGCCTCGACAACGATACCCGGGTTGTCGTGCTGACGGGGGCGGGGCGAGGATTCAGCTCGGGTGCAGACCACGAGGACTCGGGGATCGTGCCCAATATCTCGGGCCTCACTGTGCCGACCATCGCACGCCGCGCTCTCCGGATCCTCGACGAGGTGATTCTCTCGGTTCGCGACATGCATCAGCCCGTGATCGGAGCCATCAACGGTCCTGCAGTCGGTGGAGGATTCTGCCTCGCGGTGGCGACGGACATCCGAATCGCAGCTCCGACGGCGTACTTTCGGGCCGCGGGGATCAACAACGGGCTCACCTCGGCGGAGCTCGGAATATCGTATCTCCTGCCCCGGGCCATCGGGTCGTCGCGCGCCTTCGAGATCATGCTCTCGGGAAGAGACGTGGACGCGGAGGAGGCCGAACGCATTGGCCTGGTTTCCCGGGTCGTTCCCCAGGAGTCACTCTTCGATGCCTGTTACGAGATCGCCGAGCGCATCATCGGATTCAGCCACGTGGGCGTCGAACTCACGAAGCAGCTCCTCTGGGCGAGTCTCGACGCTGGGAGTCTGCACTCGCACATGAATCACGAGGGACACGCCCAGCTCTACGTGCGACTTTCGACCGAGAATTTCGAAGAGGCGGTGCGGGCCCGCAAGGAGGGCAGGAAGCCGGAGTTTCGCGATCATCGCGAGTACGGGCATCCGATGGAGACCGAGTAGGGTACCTCCCCGGCAGGATCCCTATTTCCCGGTCATGGCTCCGCTGCGTCGGCTGCGTGACTCGATGAGTCCCTCTCTGCGCATTCGCCGGGACACGCCATCGAGTGTCGTGGCATCGATGGCGAAGAGCCAGCCGTGGGTCTCGTCCGATATGCGGAAGTCGATCTCCAAGCCCGGCTGGTACTCCAACAGAGCATCGGCGAAAGGCCAGTCCCACGCACCCCGAATGATCCAGATCGTCTCGATGTTCTTCAGGCCGAAGCGACGCTTGACTCGCTCATAGCCCTGCAGGACGTCGGGGATGCGCGACATCATTCCGGTGGGAGCGCTGTAGAAGTGAAGTCCCCCTTCCTCGAGATATAGGAGAGCTCCCTCCCCCGAGTTGGCCCAGCGCAGATCAGCTAGACGTGCGGGCGTATCGGCATCGATGAAGGGCCGGACTCTGCGGTTCGCATGCCATGCGAAGCGGCCCTGGGTGGTCAAGAGAACGATGTCGTTCGGACCCGCCTCCTGCTCGAGGATCTCGTAGCCGCGCTCGATGTCTCGAAGTCGGTAGTGGATCGGAAATTCGGCTCGGTTCCACTCTGTTGCGTAGGCGACGTATCGAGTTCGCGCCCGGCGATCATAATCGAGCAGAGAGAGATTCACGAAGAGCAGGGCTGCCGCAACCATGAGCGCCATCCCCGTCCAGCCCTCTCTCTCGAGTCGGCTTTTCGATCCCGCCTCGTCCTCAGGGGCCTCGGCTTTCCGCTCGATGCGAGACCGCCAGATGGGAACGAGAGCGATGAGCAGGCCAAAG
>CBDUYG010000497.1:0-3479 GCA_965371385.1 uncultured Myxococcales bacterium
ACGAGCAGCGGAAGGAACACCGATGAACTTTGGATTCACAGAAGAGCAGGACCTGCTTCGCCAGGAGGTTCGGCGTTTTCTCGCTGAGCGCTGTCCCATCTCGGAGGTGCGGCGAATTCAGGAGACGGCGCCGGGCTACGACGAATCGATCTGGCGCGAGTTCGCCGGACTCGGGCTCGCCGGGCTGATCGTCCCCGAAGCCCATGGAGGCGCGGGCCTCTCGTGGATCGACTTGATCGTCGTCCTCGAGGAGACGGGACGCAGCCTCTTCCCCTCGCCCTTGATTTCCACCACCCTCGCGACGGCAGCGATCCTCGACGGCGGCAGCGAGGAGCAGAAGCAGCGCTGGCTCCCGGGCCTCGCCGATGGCTCCGTGATCGGTTCGGTCGCGCTCCTCGAAGCGAGTGACTCCCTCGATCCCGCGGATATCACAATGCAGGCCAAGTCCGAGGGCGACGATCTCATCCTCACCGGCGAGAAGAAGCTGGTGATGGACCCCGAGATCACGGACCTCTTCGTCGTCTCCTATCGTCACGGCGACGGGCCGGACGACGTCGGGCTCGCGATCGTGGAGCGCGGAAGCGAAGGCGTGACGGCCCAGAGCTTTCCCATCATCGACGACACCAAGCGCCTGGGAAATTTGAGCCTGAGCGGGGTCCGGGTCGGTCCCGCGAATCAACTGGGAAGACCGGGCGAAGGCGCGAGTGGGATCACCCGCCTCATCGATCAGGGCGCGACGGCGGTCACGGCCGAGGCCTCGGGATCGGTCGAAGAAGCCATGCGCCTCACCGTCGAGTACGCGAACGAGCGCATCCAGTTCGGCCATCCCATCGGTCACTTCCAGGCCGTCAAGCACCCCCTGGCCGAGATCTTCGCCGACCTCGAGTCGTTCCGGTCCCTCCTCCACTACGCGGCCTGGACGATCGGTAACGCACCGGGCGAGCTCTCCCGCGCGGCGTCTCTCGCCAAGGCGTACGCGACCGAGACCTTCGTCCGCACCGGATTCGATGCGATCCAGCTCCACGGCGCCGTCGGGTTCACCGTGGCGACCGACATCCACCTCTACTTCAAACGATCCAAGTGGGCGCGGCCCGTCTTTGGCGATGCCGATACCCACTACGAGCGCGCCTTCGCGCTGCGACTCGAGGGGCAGAAATAATGGACTTCGACTTCAACGAAGAAGAACGCGCGTTTCGCGACGAGGTGCGGAGCTGGCTGAAGGAGAACCTGCCGGCGGTGGGCGATCGGCCGCCGGGCTTCCAGCTCGAGTGGTGGAAGATGATGCGCGAGAAGCGCTGGGTGGGGTTCAACTGGCCTGCGGATTGCGGCGGCGGGGGCGGGACCGTGATGCAGCAGTTCATCCTCAAGGAAGAGATGCTGAAGCACCAGGCTCCCATGATCGGCAAGGACTACACGGGCCTCGGCTGGGTGGGACCGGCGATCATTCAATTCGGAAGTGACGAGCAGAAGGAGAGGTACCTTCCCGACATTCTGGACGGCAAGTCGGCCTGGTGCACAGGTTACTCGGAGCCCGGGGTCGGGAGCGATCTCGCCAACGTGCAGTGCCGGGCGGTGCGCGATGGCGACCACTACGTCGTCAACGGTCAGAAGATCTGGATCTCCATGGCACACTTCGGTACGGGGATCTATTGCGCAGTGCGGACCGACCCCGACGTCGGCAAGCACGACGGCATCAGCGTGCTCCTGATCCCCCTCGATCTCGAGGGAATCGAGGTCGTGCCGATCAGGAGCTTCGCGGGAGATCACTTCGCCGATCTCTACAACGAGGTCTTCTTCCGGGACGTGCGCGTCCCGGTCGAGAATCGCATTGGCGCCGAGGGACAGGGCTGGGAGATCGTCTGCTCGGCGCTCCAGAACGAGCGCTCGGGCATCGCCGAGGTGAACCGCCACAACAAGGCTCTCGAGCGGCTCATCGAGCTGGCGAGCCAATCGAGTCTCGGCGGCAAGCCGGCCCTCGAGAACGACTCCCTGCGCCGCCGCCTCTCGGCCTTCGACGCCCGCATCGAGGCCTGCCGGCTCTATGGACTGCGGATCCTCAGCAAGCAGTCCCAGGGCAAGTCCACCAAGAGCGACGCCTCGATCGGAAAGCTCCACAACTGCAACCTCCTCACCCAGATGTCCGAGACCGCGATGGAGTTGCTGGGCGGGGAGAGCCCCTATGTGGGCGACAGCGAAGCCTCGGTGAATCGAGGGCGCTGGCAGGTGGGAGCGCTGGGTTGGCCCACCACCGTGATCGGCGGCGGCACGCCCAACGTGCAGAAGAACATCATCGCCGAACGCATGCTGGGGCTGCCGAAGGACTGAGGCCGGGGACTGGAGCCGAAGAACCCGGGGACGTGCACGGAAACCGACGAGCGACCGGCGGAGTGCCCGGCAGAGTGCCCGGAAGAGCGCCTGCACGAATCTGTCAGCGCAGCGCCGGCCCGACGTCCTCCACGATCTCGATCATCGAGGCCATCCGCTCTTCGGTCGAGACCCCCGCCACCAGCGGGCGGACGATGAGCAGGTCCATCGCGAGCTCTTCACGATATCGCGCGAGGCCCGCGATCACCTCACGACGCGTTCCCACGATGACCCGATCTTCGAGGGGCGCTTCCATCGCACGCGCGATCGCGCGCGGGAGCTTTCCAGGCGGGACGCGGCGCTCGCCACCGCCGAGGCGTTCGCGCGCACGCGCGAGGCTTCGAGGGTCGGAGGAGACGAAGACGCTGCGCATGATGGGGACGACGACGTCGCGCGGCTCGACCGCGGGCGGGAGCTTCGAGCGGTGGAACGCGAGGTTGTCGGCGATCTGATCGAAGGGCTCCATCGGAGAGACGAGATAGGGGAGCCCCCGGCGCGCGGACTGCTCGAGCCCCTTGCGCCCGAAGGCCGCCACCGCGAGCAGGGGGTGGGGGGTCTGGTGCGTCCTGCGCGAGCGTACCGGCAGGCCCGGGGCAAGCTCGACCTCCGGGTCGCCGGCGGCAGCGGAGGTCTCTCCGCGCCAGACTCGCAGCATCAGGTCGAGGGCGACGTCGAAGCGATCGCGTTTCGATGCCGAATCGATCCCGAAGGGGGAGAACAGATTGGGCCCGAAGCCGCGCCCGAGGCCGAGGATCACGCGACCGCCGGATAGGTGGTCCAAAGCCGCAATCTCCTCGGCGAGCTGCAGGGGGTGGTGAATCGGGAGCAGGAGCGAGGTGGTGGCGAGCCGTAGCCGACGGGTCCGCGCAGCGAAGGCGGTGAGGGGGACCAGGGCGGCCGCATTGCCACCGGGTACGAAGTGCATTTCGGGCATCCAGACCGAGTGCAGGCCCCGATGCTCGGCGAAATCAACCCACTCGAGATGATGATTCCAGTCCTGCCAGGTGTCGGCACCCGCGAGCGAGATCGCGAGCCGAAACTCCTCGACTCCCCAGTCCGAAGGGCGGTGGTCGTGGACTGCGCCCTTCGCATGGGCGAGCCCCACATCCTTCGGT
>CBDUYG010000498.1:0-3476 GCA_965371385.1 uncultured Myxococcales bacterium
CAATTTCGTCCGAGTCGTCGCCGAGAATGGGGAGGGACATCGGGGCCACGCTAGCCCGAATTATTCGTGAGCGCTCTACTGCGGACGGCAATAGCACTGCATTTTCGGGACCTTCTCACTGCGTCGATCCTCGACGTACTGAAAGTACGCCCGCGGTCGACTCCGCTCCGAGGGCCCCGAAACTGCAGCACTCTTGCCGCCCTCGCTACGAGCTTCACGAATAATCCGGGCTAGCGGAGGGGGACGCGGGTGACCAGCACGAGGCGCTGCCTTCGAGCTGGTGGAGACCGCTGGTCCTATCAGAGGCTGGCGGTGGAGCTCACCGACGCGGCTGCGTCCTTGCGAAGGATCCGCACGTAATCCTCGAGGATGCGGATCGCCTCGAGCTGTTGGGGACTGGGCTCGTCCGGGGTTTCCTCGGCGATCTCCTGCTCGGCATCGGAGTCCTCCCCATCGGCGGTCGCATCGACTTCAACTTCCACGATCGCGTTCGATTCACCGGCGTCGGTCGTGACGCGCTCGACCTGAACTTCAACCTCAACCCGAACCTCAGCCTCATTCTCGGCGTCGGACTTCGCGCCGTCAGTGTGCGCGCCGTCCTTCTCCTCGATACCGCCCTGGGTCGACTCGCCGTCCTCTTCCTCGGAACCTTCGTCCTTCTCTTCGAGGATCTCCGAGAGCCGGATCACTCCGCCGCGCTCCTCGGACTCGGCCAGCTTCTCCTGGATCTTCGCGAACTTCTCGTTTTCCCCGACGCGCTGGGCGGAGAGCATCGAGAGCTCGACGATCGTGTCGCGAGTCACGGGCGTGTAGAAGGTCTCGCTGCCGTTGGTGCTGCGGTAGAGGTTGGCCGAATCGTCCAGGAAGGGGGCGATCGTGGCCCCCTCGAGGGAGTAGGTCTGCTTCGCCTCGCCAAACTCATCCGAATTGAAGATCGACGGGAAGATGATGTCGGAGGCGACACCCGAGTGCTGGGTCGAGTGGCCGCCCGGGCGGAAGAAGAGCGCCGTCGTCACCTTGAGGGCGCCCAGCCTCGGGGGCAGGGGGACCAGGGTCTGAACTGTGCCCTTGCCGAAGGTGTGATCGTCTCCCACCAGGATTGCGCGCCGATAATCTTTCATTGCGCCCGCCACGATCTCCGATGCCGAGGCGCTGATGCGTGAGGTCAGGACGACCAACGGCCCGTCCCAGACGAGACGCGAGTCCTCGTCGCGCAGGATCTGGACGTTCCCGAACTCGTCCTTTACGGCGACGATCCCGCCCTCCCGGATGAAGAAGCCCGAGATGTCCCGGGCGGTATCGAGCAGCCCACCGCCATTGCGCGAGAGGTCGAGCAGGACGCCGGCGGCGTTGGCCTCCTTGGCTTCCTTCAGCAGGTCGAGGATGTCGTTGGAGCACTTGCGCTCGGCCGGGTCGCGGCCGCCGTAGAAGGATGGAAGCTCGATGATCGCCAGCTTCTCGATCTCGCCGTCGATCTCCATCTCCTCGAAGCGCATCTTGGCCGCCTGCTCGTCGAGGTTGATCTTGTCCCGCACGATGCTGACGACGAAGCGCTCGGTCTTCGGACTCTGGCGCAGCACCGTCAGGTGTACCTTCGTATCGCGTTCGCCGCGGATCAGGCGCACCACCTTGCGCAGCTCCATGTCGATCACGTCGACGGGCTCTTCACCGTCCTGGGCGACCGCGATCACCTTGTCCTGGGGTCGGAGCTTGTCGACGCGATCCGCGCCGCCACCCGGGATGATCCTCTCGACCACCGAGTACCCGTCGCGGGAGGAGAGCGCGACGCCGATTCCGATCAGCGACAGGCCCATCTGGATCTTGAAGTCCTCTTCGATCTCGGCGTTCATGTAGTTCGAGTGGGGATCCAGGGAGCTCGCGAAGGAGTCCAGGAAGAGGCTGTAGACGTCCGTCTGCGAGAACTCCCGGGCCCGCTTCACCATCAGCTCGTAGCGATGGTTGAGCTTATCCTTGGCCTCTGCGAGGGGCATGTCCGAGCTCACATAGTTGGACATCTGGAAGTGGACGAGCTTCGCGTAGAGCTCCTGTTGCTGCTCGCGGGTGCGCGGGTGCGCGCGCTTGGCGGGATCGAGCACCAGCTCGACCGATGTATCGATCGCGTAGTCCTCATCGCTCAGGAGCTTCTCGACGAATGTCTTCATGCGCTCGTAGCGCACGACGATGTCCTTCTGGATCTCTTCGAGTCTCCCGCATTCGCCACTGCCGACGTCGAAGAAGATCCCGCGTAGCGAGGCCTTGAGCTCCTCGGCTTCCTTCGCGATGTAGAGTGTCTTGGAGGAGTCGAGCCGCTTCACATACGATTCGATCGAGCGGGAGCGCAGCTCGTCGTTCATGTGGCGATAGCGGATGTGCTTGTGTAGGAAGGCGTTGAGAAGGCCCGGAATGCGCTCGCATGTGAGCTCGACCGCCGAGGCAGGGCTGGCACCGATGGTGACGACGCTCGCAACCAGGGCCAGCGACGCGACCAGGCCGCCGAGTCTCCGGCCGAGCCCGGAGCGAGGGGAAACCCAGACACTTGGTGCCGAGGTGTCGTGAAGTGGTGCGCGAGGCGACGGGGGGGTGGGTCGGATCGGCTTCATGTCTGTCCATTGTAACAGGACTCGCCCCGCTGGGGCAGGTGTGTTGGGCGTCGACTTGCCGAGGTGATCGGCGGCCGAGGTTCTTCTCTGGGCTCCGCTCTGGCGGTGCATTTCCACGATTCGACCCTCTCCAGACACTCCCGGGCCCGTCCGGGCGACCTCGGGCAACGGCAAGAGGCCATGTAGACGGCCTTCGACGCGGCGTTCTCGTCCTTGTCGGACCCGGCACCCGTCAGCCTGAGTCTCCGCCGGCTGAATTCACCTTTGCACCGAGTTGCCGATTCGCGTGACGCTGTAGCTCTTCGTCCGGCGCTCGATTCCGGCGCTCGATCCCCGCCCCCGATTTACGCGCTCAATCGCGAAACGCGGGAATGACCTCTTCGGCGAAGAGCCTCGCGGCGGGACGGGTGTCGCGGCCGAAGAACTCGATTACGAAATCCGTGCAGCCGAGCCCGCGGTGATGCTCGATGCACTCGATCACCCGGCCCGGGTCTCCCCAGATCCCGTGCTCGGCCAGGCTGGCGCCCATATGTCCTCCGTAGATCTTCTTCGCCTTCTCGAGCGCCGCCTGCGCCGCCGTCTCGCCGTCCGCGATGACGACCACACATTGTTGCGAGATGCGCACGGTTTCGGGATCGCGCCCGACCTCTCCGCAGCGTTTTCGGAACGCTTCGATCTTGGCGCCCAGCAGGTGCTGGGTGATCGCCATGTTGTTCCAGATGTCCGCGTGCCGAGCGGCGATGCCCATCAGGACCTTTTCGCCGCTGCCTCCGATGAGGATGGGAGGTCGCCGGATCGGCTTCGGTTCGCAGATCGCATCATTCAGCTGGAAGTGCCGGCCGTCGTGGCTGAAGCGCTCCTCGGTCCACAGGCCCT
>CBDUYG010000499.1:0-3474 GCA_965371385.1 uncultured Myxococcales bacterium
GTGGCCGCGATCATCATGTGCATGCTCTTCGTGACGGTCGATGTCGGTCGCCCGGAATACCTCTGGCATCTGGCGCCGGGCCTGGGGACGCCCAACTTTCCCCATTCGATGCTCACCTGGGACATCCTGGTCCTCAATGCCTACTTCGTGATCAACTGGTTCATCGTGACCTACATCCTCTTCATGGCCTTCACCGGCAAGAAGTACAATCCCAATGTGGTGATGCCGGTGATCTTCCTTTCGATCCCCTTCGCGATCGGGATCCACACGGTCACGGCCTTTCTCTTCATGGGCGTCGCGTCCCGTGAGATCTGGCACACCGCCATTCTCGCGCCTCGCTTCATCGCGGGCGCCTTCTGCTCGGGGCCCGCGCTGATCTTCCTCGTCTTCCTGGTGCTCCGGCGCGCGGGGCACGCCGTGATCCCCGATGCGGCGCTCTTCAAGATCGGTGAGTTGCTCGCGTATGCGATGGCGGTCAACCTCTTCCTTCTAGGATCCGAAGTCTTCGTGGAATTCTACGGCTCTACGGCGCCCTCGACGCATGCCAGGTTCCAGTGGTTCGGGATACCGGGGGAGGCCAGTATTGCGGTCTACACCTGGACCTCGCTCATCTGCAACGTCGTGGCGCTGATCATCTTCATCGTTCCCAGGTTCCGAAACAACCTGCGCCTCCTGGCGGTCGGTTGCGCTCTCTCGTTCGGTGGCGTCTTCATCGAAAAGGGAATGGGGCTCATCCTGCCCGGGTTGACTCCGAATGCGCTGGGACAAGTGTATTCGTACGGGCCAAGCGCCAACGAGATCATGGTGGGCATCGGAATCTGGTCGATCGGGGCGCTCCTCTTCACTCTGATGGTCCGGGTAGCGTTGGCGATTACCAAGGGTGAGTTGGGGGAGCAGGTGGCATGACATGGCACGGATGAATCGGATATCCCGAGTTCTTCTCACCAGCTTGCTGCTTGTGGTGCTGGTCGGCCCGCTCGCGCTAGGCGCGGAGAGCCGCGTTGCCCCGCTGATCTCGGTTCGTGCGGATCATATGGTGCTCGACGCTGCGCTGCGCGGTGAGGAAGTTCTGGTCGCGACGCAATCCGGAAGAATCGAGAGTTTGGACTGGCGCAACGGAAAAGGGTTGGTCGCTCTCTTCGCACTCGACAAGACACAATCCCAGGAGTTCACGACCGCCCTATCGTCTCTGGCCGTATCGCCCTCTGGACGCCTCTGCAGCGTCGTTTCTTCGGATGGGGTGGTGCGGGTTCTGCGCTTTGATGAGGTCGGCGAGCTCGAGCCCATCCTCTCGCTGGAGCGCGAGGCGGCCCGCATCGTGCGTTTCCTGGGGAATGATCAGCTTCTACTCGCCAACCTGCGAGGCGAGCTTTCGCTCGTTCGATTGGCGGATGAGCGGGAAATCTACCGACATCAACTCGAGTATGACCCGATCTACGCGCTTGCGGTGGGACCCGAAGGAAAGCGCGTTGCGGTCGGCTTTCGCTCGAGTCGAATCCAGATCGTCGACGCCCGGGCAGGTGAGAGCCTTCGGACTCTCAGGGGCCATCGGGACAGCGTGTTCGACATCGTCTGGCTGGACGATCACCGCCTCGCCAGCGCGAGCAAGGACAAGAGCCTCCTGCTCTGGGATCTCTCGGAGCTCGAGCCTGAGCCCCGCGTTCTCTACTCCGCGGATCACTATGTCACGGCCGTGGCCTTCGATCCAGGCAGCGAGTTGATCGCCTTTACCGTGGATGAGCAGGGAATCGGGATCATGGATCTCGAGAGCGGGCAGATCATCCGGCGCCTCGACCAACACACGGCACCGGTTCAGGTACTTCAATTTCTCGACGATGGAAAACGACTGCTCAGCACCGGCAACGACGCCCGGGTGCTGGTCTGGAACGTCGCGCGCACGGATGGCTCCGGCGCGGGTCCACGGGTCGAGTAGAGCAGGAGGCAAAAAATGGTCATTTCTGGAATCGTCATGGCGAGTCGCCCGAATCTGATGAGTGAGCTTCGCGAAGCCGTCGATCGGATTCCTTGGGCCGATTCGCATTTCTCGGACTCGATCGGTCGTCTGGTCGTGACGATCGAAGCGGCGGATCTGGATGAGAGTATGGAGCGGCTGAAGGAATTGCAGCAGCTCCCCGAGGCCGTGATGGCCGAGCTTTCGCAGTACTACATCGAGGGTGGTGCGGGCTGCGCCGGAGAAGCTCAGGCCTAGCAGCTGCTGCGGCCTGAGCGCTTCGGATGTCGCAGTGCAGGCAGACATCCGAATGTGAGATCGAACAACAACCTGGAGGCAAACATGGCCCAGAGTCGACGTGATTTCATGAAGACCGCCATCGCGGCGTCGGTGGCGAGTGGTATCGGGATGTCCGTTCCCTCGAGTGTGCTGGCGAAGGTGAGCGAGCTCGAGAATCAGTCCAACTGGAAGTGGGACAAGTCGGTGTGTCGGTTCTGCGGCGTGGGCTGCGGAATCATGATGGCGACCAGTGGTGGCCGGATCGTCTCGGTCAAGGGAGATCCAGAGTCGCCGGTCAACCGCGGTCTGAACTGCATCAAGGGCTACTTCAACGCCAAGATCATGTACGCGGACGACCGCCTCACCCGGCCCCTGCTGCGAAAAAAGAACGGCAAGTTCGACAAGCAGGGGAAGTTCGAGCCGGTGAGCTGGGACGAGGCCTTCGATGTCATGTCCGCAAAGTTCAAGGAGTACTACTCCGAGCACGGCCCGGCCAGCGTGTCGATCTTCGGCTCCGGGCAGTACACGATCGACGAGGGATACGCGGCGGCCAAGTTCATGAAGGCCGGCGTGCGCTCCAACAACCTCGATCCGAACGCTCGCCATTGCATGGCCTCGGCGGTTGCCGGCTTCATCCAGACCTTCGGTATCGACGAGCCGCCGGGGTGCTACGACGACATCGAGCTGACGGACGCCGTGGTGAGTTGGGGCGCCAACATGGCCGAGTGCCATCCCATCCTGTGGTCGCGGGTCACCGATCGCAAGCTCACCCACGAGAAGATGAAGGTGGTGAATCTCTCGACCTTCACCAACCGCTGTAGCGACCTGGCCGACCTGGAGCTGATCTTCACGCCCCAGACCGATCTGGCGATCATGAACTACATCGCGCGCACGATGATCGAGAAGGGGGCGATCAATCAGGAGTTCGTCGACAAGCACTGCATCTTCGCGGCCGGGCCGGAGGATATCGGCTACGGGCTGCCGGCGGATGATCCGCGCGAGCAGGGGCAGAAGATGCGGGGCAAGGCCGGCGCCCACTGGGCCATCAGCTTCGAGGACTTCAAGAAGAAGCTGGAGCCGTATACCGTCGAGTACGTGAGCAAGCTCTCCGGGGTTCCCAAGGAGAAGCTCGCAGAGTTGGCCGAGCTCTACTCTGATCCGAACAAGAAGATCATCTCCTTCTGGACGATGGGCTTCAACCAGCACACCCGCGGCACCTGGGTCAACGAGCAGATCTACATGAT
>CBDUYG010000500.1:0-3474 GCA_965371385.1 uncultured Myxococcales bacterium
TCGAGGTCGCTGCGATGCTTCGTCAGGACGTAGAGGTCGCCCTCCATCCAGAAGAGCGCCTCGGCGTCGAAGTTGGCGGGGCAATGGCTGGGAACCCGGGTCTGCTCCGAATAGCGAAACTCGTACTTCCGATCACTCCGGGCCGTCCCGGCGCCGAGCAGGGGATCAGGCTCGGGGACGCGATAGACCGTGAGATCCGTCCTGCGATTGAAGTTGTTCCCGAAGTCTGCGATGTAGAGATTGCCCGAGTCGTCTATCGCGATGTCCTCCCAGTCGACCGCCTCGACGCCGAGGATCTCGTACTCGGCCAGCACCTCACCGCGCGCTGTGATGGCGAAGATGCGCGGCTCGTCTCCCGAATCGTTGTGGGTCCAGAATACATCCGGATGAGTGCGCGACTTGATCAGGCCCGACGACTCGCGGATCTTGCGTGAATCGATTTGTTCGACCTTCCATGCGCCGGATGCTTCCCGTGGTGTGTCGACGTGGTCGACATAATTGTCGAGGTCGGGCCTGGGAAGCGGGGGAAAGAACGCACAGCCCTGCACCAGGGCGATGACCCCGATCAGGGCCCAGCTCCGATCCCGATCCAATCCACTCGTCCGTTGGGCTCTCATCATCGCCGTGCAGAACGTAGCCGCACTGTGCTGCCGATGCGATCGAGCGCAGTTGCCATGATGAGAGCCCAGGTGGTCGATTGCGACGCGCCCGACGGTTGGTTTCCGCGGGATCAGCCGTTTCGACGATGCTCCCCGCGCCCATGGGCTCCGCGCTCTCGTGAGTTCCCGGCATGTCGATCCTGGCGCTCCCATCGTTGCCGGCTGCGGTGGGCGTCGCGATGCCCGCCATGGTTCGTGCAGTGTCGGTCGTTGCGGTGACGAGCGTGATGGCGAGCGTGCCGGTGGTGAGCTTGGCGTCGCTCGTGTCTCGAGTCACGGTGGTGGGTTCCGTGACGGCTCCAGCGGCGATCGTGGTGATGTACGCGAACAGGCTCGGGATGCAGGCCGAAGAAAAAGAGATCAGCGATGGCCGCAACGTGCCGGGCCGTCATTCGCCCGAACTCGACCTCTACCTCGACGCTCCGAGCGTACCCATCGCCGGCCTCGGCCGTGCTCGACCAGGCGAGGATTCCGATCGCCAGCCCGACGAGCATCGCGCGGGTACCGCGAATGGTTCGTGTGCGAGTTCTCCTGCAGCGTTCTTCTCGAGTCTCGTTAGCCATCTCTGCATGACCTCCTGATCCGCTCTTGGTTTGTTCCTCTGCGGATTCGCAATATGAGACGATGCTCTCGCTGATCGATTCGCGGTCGCTGAACGAAAAGATTCCCCATGGGGCCCAGGCCGAGGGGGCGGGTGGATGCGTTCAGAGACGATCTGCTGCGACGGGGTTGCCGGTCGTGCTCGCCCGGCGCCGGGCACGGGCATGCGGCCGAGCACTTAGGCGTTGATCACCAGGTTGTCGATGAAGATGTCGATCAGCTTGAATTGAGCGGCCTCGGAAGCGGGGGCGTGCTCCTCCTTGACGAGCTGCAGGGCCGCGCCGACGACCAGCACGAAGAGCCCTTCGACGACTTCCTGGGAGTTCTCGTCGTTGCGGATCCAGCCGGCCTTCTGAGCCTCACGGACCCGCTCGAGCATGCGATCGCGCCATCTCGTTCGTGCGGCGGTCCAGGAGCACGGGCTCGTCACGCTCCCGGCTCCAGAGATCGAGCCGGATCCTCCACTCTGCGCGAGTAGCATCATCGTGCGGTAGAACGGCACGCATCATCTCGCGCAGGCCATCCGGGCCCCAGCGCTCGGCGAGGATGGTATCGATCCGGGACGAGACCCGTTCGTTGGCTTGCTTGTATGCGCTGATCAGCTCGTCCGAACTCAGACCTTGTCCGTCGCGCCGGGCGTGCTCTCCCAGAACGCTGGGATTCTGTCTCACATACTCGACCAACTCCGCCTGGGAGTGGACACCCAGCTTGCCGAAGATGCCACGCAGATGATTTCGAACGGTGTGCGGGCTGATGAAGAAGTGCTCGGCAATGGTGGATATGCGCCGGCCCCCCACCAGCTCGGCGAGGATCTCCGATTCCCTTTTGCTGAGGTCTTCGGGCAAGGGCGGAAGTTCTCCTCGTACGCCGTCCTGAGCTCGTCCAGCTCTCCAGCTCTGCTGGGCGAGTGTCGTCGATGCCTTCCGGTTCAGCGGCCGCGAAGAGGAGCCGAGCTCGATTCCAGCATCGCGGGGGGCGGCGCTGAGGCTCCGTCGAATGTCTTCGGTATCTCGGGAGCGGGCAGGGGGCCGTGCTTGCGGAACCACTCGACGGTTCGCTCGAAGCACTCGGGGTTGTCGTAGACGGGTGCGTAACCAAGCTCCCGGGCGATCTTCTCGCCCGAGAAGCTGAAGTCCTGGCAGACGATGCGAACACTCGAACGGGTGAGCGCGGGTTGAAAATTGCGCCACGGCGACATCAGTCGGGCGGCCAGCTCGACGACGCTCCCAAGGGCATACGCGACCCCATAGGGAATGCTGCGCGAGCGCGAGGGAAAGTCGAAGCCCAGGCGGGTGACGAGGATCTCCATGAAGTCGAAGAAATTCTCCGCCGGGAAGTCGGTCACGAGATAGATCTCTCCGGCTGCGACCGGGTCGTCGGAGAGTAGATTCGCGAGCACCATTACGTGCGCATGAGCGACGTTCCCCACGTAGACGTGCTGGAAGACCGCATTGCCGCTTCCCATGCGAGCCGTGAGTGTTCCAGCCTCGGCCATCCGGAGTACGCTGCTCACGTGATAGGGGTCGGCCTCTCCGTACATGCCGCAGGGTCGGATCACGCTCACGCGCAGCTTCCCCGACGAGAGCAACTCGCCGCTCTCCCCGCTACGACGCGCTGCGTTGGCTGCGAGTGCGGCCTGTTCACCGAGCGCTTTGGTGCGCGCGTATTCGTCCGCGAACTTCTCGGGGTAGGGAATCGTCTCGTCTCCATCCCGCACCGGCTTCCGCGCATAGATGACATCCATCGAGCTGGTATGAACGAAGGCGCGTACCCCGGCCTCGCTGCAGATGCGAAGCAGGCGTTCGGTCGCGCGCACGTTGATGTCGTAGAGGACGTCCTTGGCGGCGTGTCCATAGTCGACCAGGGATGCGGTGTGGATGACGACATCGATATCGCGGCAGACTTCCGCCAGCGCTGTGGGATCGCGCAGATCTCCCTCGATCGCCACGACACCGGGCTCAGCGGTCGCGGGCGCTCGGCGATCGAAGATCCGGATCTCCCGAGGCGAAACGTGGCGCTCGCCCCTGGGATGCAGGAGCTCGCGCACCAGAGCCTGGCCGAGGAATCCCGCGCCACCCGTGATCAGGATGCGGGGTCCTTCCGTCGAGCTCCCCGGGGACTCGCGGGACGATGGGTCGCTGGTGTCCGTCATCCGATCATCCATTCGAGGCTCAATGGATAGCAGAGCGGGGCGATGTCCGTTCATGGATGGCCG
>CBDUYG010000501.1:0-3468 GCA_965371385.1 uncultured Myxococcales bacterium
TCGGCGGCAGGCTACGAGAGATCCTGGGAGGCAAGACACACGTGGACCGCAGCAACCATTATGTGATCGTCGGCAAGAGCCCGCTGGCGCGAAGTGCCGCGCTCGAGCTCGAGAAGCGCAAGCAATCGGTGACGGTGATCCTGCCGATCACACCGGACGAGGAATTCTATCGCCAGCAGGACGTCGTCGTCGGAGATCCCACCGATCTGTCGGTACTGCGCACCGCGGGGACCGAGAAGGCCAAGGGCGTTCTCGCCCTGACGACGGACGATTCCACCAACGGCTTCGTGGTGCTGGGGGTGAACGAGCTCGACGCCAGCATTCCCACGGTCGCGGCTCTGAACGATGCAAACAACCGGTTTCGCCTGAAACGGACGCAACCGAGCATCCTGCTCTCGCTCCAGGCCCTCGGCGGCGAGCTGCTCGCCATGGCGCTCACCGGCGAGCACGTGGACTCCGAGATGCTGGACAAGGTGCTCCAGATCCACGGCAGCGATCCGACGACCGATGAGTAGTCTCCCCCGATTTCAGGCGGGTGAATTCTCCGGTAGGCTCGGCAGCACATGATTCACGATCGCAGTGCGGATGTTCGCGATGAATGGCGCTGGGCTGAGCACGGCCAGGCCGGCCTGGGTGGCGCGGACGTCATCACCTGTGGCATTCTCTATCGATCATGGACGCCGCGCCTGCCATCTCGACGAATCGAGCGTCACTCGTCGCCTGCGAGTCCTGCGATCTCCTCCACGAGGAGCAGCCCCTCGAGGCCCGACAGGACGCACTCTGCGAGCGCTGCGGTGGCCTGCTCTATCGGGGCCGCCCACACACCCTCGAGCACACCCTTGCGCTCTCGATCGCCGCGCTGGCACTGCTGATCGTCGCCAACGTCTACCCCTTCCTGACTTTCACTCTGGAGGGTCAGACCCAGGAGAACCGGATCATCAGCGGCGTGATCCTGCTCTGGAAGGTCGGCTACCAGCCGATTGCGCTACTCATCCTGTGGGCCAGCGTCCTGGCGCCGCTCGCGAAGATCCTGGCCATGCTCTACGTGACGGCGCCGCTGCTGGCGGGCTACGCGCCTCCGGGTATCGCCTGGCTCACACGACTCCAGACGAGCCTCGCCCCCTGGGCGATGTTCGACGTCTACATGGTGGCCGTGCTGGTCACGCTGGCCAAGCTCGCCGCGCTGGCCACTATCACGCCGGGCCCTGGGGCGTGGGCCTTCGTGGCCCTGATGCTGATCACGGCCGGTGCCAATGCGGCCTTCGACGAGCGTACAGTCTGGCAGCGTCTCGAAACCGAGCAGGCCTCCGCATGACGACTGCAGCGACGATCAGCGCGGCACGGGCATCGCTCGTGCGCTGCCCAGGATGCGACAAGCTGCATCCAGCCGAGCACACACCGGCGGGCACCATCTGCGATCGCTGCGGTGGTGCGGTGCATCACCGCAAGCCCAACAGCGTGCAGCGCACCTGGGCGCTGATGCTCGGCGCCGCCCTGCTCTACATCCCGTCGAACCTGTACCCGGTGATGATCATCTCGCAGCTGGGCAAGACCGAGAGCGACACCATCATGAGCGGCGTGATCGCGATGCTCCGGGCCGGCTGGTACCCGGTGGCCATCGCGCTCCTCTTCGCCAGCATCGTGGTGCCCTGTCTCAAGATCACGAGCCTGACCTTCCTGCTCGTCGCACTGCAGCGACGATCACGCTGGAGCCCCGTCACCCGGACGAAGCTCTACCGGATCGTCGAGAACATCGGACGCTGGTCGATGCTCGACATGTTCACCGTTTCGCTGCTGGTAGCGCTGGTTCAGCTCGGCAACGTCATGACGATCGAGCCCGGTGTCGGTGCCACCTGCTTTGCCGGCGTGGTGATCCTCACCATGCTGGCGGCCATGAGCTTCGATCCCCGGCTCATCTGGGACTCCTTGGAGGATGAATCATGAGTGAAGCAAGCGGGCCGAGCGCGGCCCAGGGCAACGTTCGCAAGGCCCGGATGTCGCCCGTCTGGGTGATCCCCATCGTAGCTATCGCACTGGCGGGCTACCTCGGCTACCGGACCATCTCCGAGAAGGGGCCGGAGGTTACGATCTACTTCGAGACCGGCGACGGACTCGAGGTCGGCAAGACCAAGGTCAAGTACAAGGACGTTGAGATCGGCTCGGTGACCAGCGTCGCCGTGCGGCACGAAAGTCCGCAGATCGTCGTAGTGTGTCAGCTCACCACGCGGACCGATGGCTTCGTCCTCGAAGGGGCGGAGTTCTGGGTGGTCCGCCCGCGGTTCGGCGCGGGTGGCGTCTCGGGCCTCGGTACGCTGCTCTCCGGTGCCTACATCAATTTCGTCAAGGGACCCGAGGGCGGTAAACCGGCGCGCAAGTTCGTCGGGCTCGATGCCCCCCCCGCAATGAGTCCGAATGACCCGCGCCTGCGCGTGCTGCTCCATGCCCGTGCGCTCGGCTCGCTGAATCCCGGCGCCCCGGTCTACTACCGGCAAATCAGGGTGGGCAGTATCGGGAAAAACTCTCTCTCCAAAGACGAAGAGGGCGTCGAGATCGAGGTCCTGATCGAGCCGGAGCACGCCGCGCTGGTACATTCCAACAGCCACTTCTGGAACGCCGGCGGCATCGATGTCACGTTGGGCCTCGGCAAGATGGACATTCACAGCGAGTCCCTAGTAGCGCTGCTGATCGGCGGTATCGCGTTCGACTCGCCCGGCGGCGGAGAACCGGCCGCCAAGGATACGAAGTACCTGCTGCACAAGTCCCGGGCGGAGATCGAGGATGCCGCCTGGCTCTACGGCGGACTGCAGGTCGTGGTGGAAGCCGTGCAGACCGGCGGCGTGAAGGAAGGCGACTTCGTCTACTACAAGGAAGTGCGGGTCGGCTCGGTGATCTCCACCGCTCTGTCGAACGATTCGCGCAACGTGCGCATCCACATGAATATCCTGTCGCGCTACGCGCCCCTGGTTCGCAGCAACTCGGTCTTCTGGAACGCCAGCGGCATCAGCGCCAACCTGGGACTGACCGGCCTGCACATCCACGCCGAATCCCTCGAATCCCTGCTCGCCGGAGGCATCGCCTTCGCGACGCCGGACTCACCCGGCGACCGGGTGAAGTCGGGCTCTGTCTTCCGGCTGGAACCCGAGGTGAAGGACGACTGGCTGAAGTGGTCGCCGGAGCTGTCGCGGGGCCCGGCACAGAAACGCGCGGGGGGCGCCAAGGAAGCGGACGGGAAGGAGCATCACGGAGTCGCCAAATTCTTCCATCACGAGAAGAAGAGCGAGGACGACGTTGCCGGGGAGCAGCACCCCAAAGACAGCAAGAAACACGGCTTCTTCCACAAGATGTTCCACTGACCCGGCCTGCTGCGAAGCCTCGGGGTATCACACCCCCGGGCTTCCCGTGCCCTTTCCCTTCCCATCCCCAGATGGATCTGCCATCCGCCCTTTCAAGCGCTGCTCTGCCGCATCT
>CBDUYG010000502.1:0-3464 GCA_965371385.1 uncultured Myxococcales bacterium
CCGAGGGGCCCTCGAGCAGACGCCGGGCCGCGTGGTCGGATTGCTCGACCGCGTTGGTCCAATGCTCGACCCGGGTAGACTCTCCGCTCGTGGGATGCTTCAGACGAGCGATGTCTCCCGCGGCCACCACACCGGGAGCCTTGGTGGCGCAACTCGCGTCGCAGATCACTCCATCGCCCAGCTCGAGCCCCGAGCCTTCGAGCCACTCCGTCGCGGGGCTGGCGCCGATCCCGACGAGCACGAGATCGGCGGGGACGCGACTGCCGTCCTGGAGCTTCAGCGCTTCGACCCGGCCCGAGCCCTCGAAGCCCTCGACGCCCACTCCGCAGCGCACGTCGACCCCGTGATCGCGAAACACGCCTTCGACGTGTCGCCCCAGTACGGGACCGACTCCCCGGACGAGCGGCGCTTCGAGGAACTCCACCACCGTGACGTCGAGACCCAGCTCCCGGCAGCTGGCCGCCACCTCCATGCCGATGAAGCCCGCCCCGATGACCGCGACCTTCGGGCTCGCGCTCAGGGCGTCGCGCATTCGTGCAGAGTCTTCGAGAGTCCGCAGAAGATGAAGTCCGGCCATGTTTTCGGGTGCGCCCGGAAAGGGACGAGCTCGCGAACCGGTGGCGATGAGCAGGCCGTCGTATTCGACTTCGGTTCCATCGTCGAGGGAAATACGCCTGGCATTCGCGTCGAGGCTCACCGCCCTGCAGCCCAGCCGCCACTCGACTTCATTGTCATCGT
Organism: uncultured Myxococcales bacterium; assembly: GCA_965371385.1. GTDB lineage: Bacteria > Myxococcota_A > UBA9160 > UBA9160 > UBA4427 > CBDUYG01. The sequence goes on from CBDUYG010000502.1 coordinate 739, forward strand.
CGAGCTCGTGGCGCAGGAGCAGCTTGTCGTCGTCCCACTCCCCCTTCAGGAACTTCTTCGATAGCGGGGGGCGATCGTACGGGCGATGGGGCTCCTCGCCGACGGCGATGATGCGGCCATCATGGCCGTGGCGACGCAGCGCCTCGATGCCCCTCAAGCCGGCGAGGGAGGTACCAACCACGGCGATGGTCTCGAACGATGACATGAACTCTCCGAATGGGGCAGGCGGCAATCCCGCAAGCCGGACCCGGGATCCGTCGAGCTCCGGGTCGACGGGGATTGTATGCTCTCCGGACCGGCTCGCACACCGGAAGGCCGGCGATTCAGGCGCCCTGCTCTTTCGGCAGATCCACGACCCAGAGCTTGTGTCCCGCCGTGAAGCCGCCGTCCACGGCGAGCGGATGACCCGTCACGAAGGAGGCGTCGTCCGAGCAGAGGAAGAGCGCCGCCGACGCCACCTCGTCCGGGCGACCGAATCGCTCGAGCATGTGCGCCTTCTCCATCGCCGTGCGGGCCGCGTCCGACGCATTGTTCTTGAAACCCGCCAGCATCGGGGTATCGATGAAGCCCGGACAGAGGCAGTTGACCCGGATCCCGTAGCGGCCGTAATCCATCGCGAGGTTGCGCATCAAGAGCACGACGCCACCCTTCGAGGCGTTGTAGGCCGGGACGACGTTTCCTCCCGAGATTCCCTCGACACTCGAGATCAGGACGATGCTGCCCGAGCGGCGCTCGACCATGTGCCGGAGGCTGTGCTTGGCGACGATGAACGAGCCCTTGAGGTTGACGTCGACTACGCGATCCCACTCGGCGACGTCCAGGGTATGGGCGACACCCGCCCCCGAGACCCCGGCGGCGTGAACCACCGCGTCGACGTGACCGTAACGATCTACGACCTCGGCGAAGGCCGACGCGACACGCTCTTCGTCGCAGATGCTGCCCTTCTGAAAGAGAAAGCTCTGGGGCGGAAGCTCCGACTGCTCTTCACAGGGCTCTTGAATATCGAAGCTAGCGACCCGAGCTCCTTCGTCCATGAAGCGGCGAACACAGGCCGCTCCGATCCCCGAGCTGCCGCCTGTAATCAACACTACCTGATCGTCCATTCGGCCCATCGCCTACCTCCTCCCGTTCCCATCCAAGCGGCAAACCGCCCGGAGCTGAATCGCACGGTGACCTCGATCCGGGACGAAGTCAACCGGCACCCTCGTGATTGACGCCCTGGTTGATTCCTCATAGAGTCGGTTCCTGCCTCACCCATTCGGCCTTTCCGGAACGATGCCCCTGATCCGGAGATTCGAAGATAGAGCGGGGTAGAGCGGGGTAGAGTGGGCGGAGTGAAGTAGTGTGAAGTAGTGGAGCGGAGAATGGAGTGGAGAATCAGGCCAGGGACCTCCCGATGAAGATCGACCTGCTCTACGAAATCCAGCTCCCGAAGCCCCAAACGGAGAAGACGGAGCATCACTACTACAGGGAGGCTCTCGAGCAGATCGAATCCGCGGACGAGGCGGGTTTCAACTGCATCTGGGCGGTCGAGCACGACTTCCAGGCGGGGTTTGCACACTTCTCGGCGCCCGAGATCCTGCTCACCGCCGCCGCGACGCGCACCCAGCGAATCCGAATCGGTTGCGGAGTCAGCCTGCTCCCGCCGCCCTTCAACCATCCCATTCGGGTCGCCGAGCGCGTCGCGACCCTCGACATCATCAGCAACGGACGGGTCGAGTGGGGTGTCGGTCGATCCAGCGCCTGCGAGCCGGCTCCATCGCGAGTGAAGCCCGACGTCTCTCTCGACCCGTGGCAGGAATCGCTCGAGATGATTCCGAGAATGTGGGAGCGGGGCAAGCAGTTCTCGCACAAGAGTGAGAGCTTCGACATCCCCGAGCGGGACATCATCCCCAAACCCCTGCAGGACCCCCATCCTCCCATTTGGGCGGCGGTGACGAGCCCAGCGCCGTGGGAGATCGCGGGACGCAACGGAATCGGCGTCCTCGACCTCTCGGACGATCTCCCCGTCCGCGCGATTCGGGAGCAGATCTGCGCGTACAAGGCGGCGCTCGAGTCGGCGAGACCGGTCGGCAGGTTCATCAACGACCAGGTGGGCGTCTCTACGATCGCCCACTGCGCCGAGACGCGAGAGCAGGCCGCGAAGGACCACGCCTTCGACGAACACGACTCCGAGAGCACGGCGATCATTGGCGACGTCGATCACTGCATTCGCGAGCTCGAAGCCTATCGCGATGTGGGTTGCGATCGGGTCCTGATCGTTGCCCAGGCGAGCCGCATCCCCCACGAGGCCGTACTGCGATCGATCGAGCTCTTCGGGCGCGAGATCATTCCGCACTTCGATTGCGGCTGAGCCGGGCGGTCCCGACTTCCCTGGCACCTCGGAGTGGAGCAATGTCTCCGGCCGGCCCCGGCCGTAGGTCACAGAGGCGGGACCGGGCGCGGGGATGTATCCGCCGGCAGGTCGGCGATGCGCCCCTCGACGCAGGCACTCGCGCTGGTAGATTCTGACCTCGATGCACGAAGCAAACGGGAAGGACGACGACGAGAGCGGACGGAACCCCGACGGAAATCCGCCGAGCGATCCCGACGATCCTCGCGGTGTCGACATGTGGGTCATGCCCTACCTACGGGACTCGACGCTATGGCCGGTGCTCTTCGTCATGGCGGCGGCCGTCGTCGCGTTCGTGGCACCCGTGATGGTCTATGCCTTTCGCGACGGCCAA
>CBDUYG010000503.1:0-3455 GCA_965371385.1 uncultured Myxococcales bacterium
AGGTTCTCCAGCATGTCGCGCACCAGGGGTCGCAGCTCTGCCTGGGACCGAGCCGGAACGAGGATCGCCGTGGCGACGAGGAGGAGGGCGGCGACGGACGATGGCGGCCCGAAGGACGGCCGGGAGCGCAGCGTGTGGGGAACTGCCTGGACGCGGGAAGCGACCTTCATGATTCAACTCCTCACTCGCTCCAAGAGGCTCCCTCGACTCCCATGTGGTCACAAGGGGCAAAGTCGTTGGAGAGGCTTCGAGCGTAGCGCTTCTCGCCGGCGGTTCCTCAGCGGGAGCAGACATGCCGAGGCAACGAAACAGACGTGGTTCGGAGCGACTCCCCAGATGAAATCTGGTTGAAGCCCTTGCCGTGGCTTCTGGCCACATTGATGAATGCCGCGAGAAACTCGCCGCCGGGGGCGATGCCGGCGATGCAAGCAGCGACCCGGGTCTGCGTCCAAGCGTTTCGGAAGCTCTGTTGCGTCGCGGTGCTTGATGGAAGGAATGCGAGTAGGGGAGCCGCTACCGCATTCCTGTTCGTGCACCAACGCAACGAGCTGTCGAGCCCGAGCCCGAGCCCGAGCACAGTACGGAGCGGCATTTGCGATACAATCCGGCGGCGAGTGGCGCGAGTCGCGGCGCGGGAGGCGATCGCGCGCCGTCGCCGGGAGGGAGGACGTTTCCGCCATGGTTGCACCAGAGCAGGACTCGCGCTGGGTGAGTCAGCAGCCGTCCGGCGGCCTGCTGAAGAGTCTGGCGTACGTCCCCAAGTGGAAGTTCGTGAAGATGCTGGTGCCGCTGACGATCGCATTTCTGATCGCCTTTCTCCTCGTGTACCGGGCCGATTTCGCCAGAGAGCGGGAAAGGCTCCTCAGCCGCGAGAGGAGTGTCATCCAGAGCGGCGTTCGCCGGGCCGAGCAGGGGCTCGAGATCGCTGCAGGCGATCTTCGATTCGTCTCCGACCTCGTGACGGAGCTGGCCGACGACCGGGATCCGGACCGTCTCTTCGTACTCGAACGGAGCCTGCTCGCTCTCATGCAACGTCGACCCGGCTACCTCCAGATTCGCTTCATCGGTGCGGCGGGACAGGAGATCCTGCGGGTCGACGACAGGTCGGCCGGCGCGGCGATCCCCTCGTCGCGCGAGCTCCCCGACGAGAGCAAGCGCAGCTACTTCACCCGTACCATGGGCCTCGAGCTGGGCGAGATGCTGGTCACATCCATGGGGCTGTCCCTCGGGCCCGGCGCGCGCGAAGGAGAGTATGAGCCCGCCGTGCGCCTGACGACGCCGATCGATCTCGCCTCGGGACTGCGCCGGGGAATCGTCGTCCTGAACGCACGTGCGGCCAACTTCGTGAGCGCATACGAGCAGAGCGGCAGTGATACCGGAATTCAGCGCATGATCATCGGCGCCGATGGCCGTTGGGGCCAGTACCGGTCGGAGACCGAAGGGGGTCTCTCGCTCGGCCGAAACTTCGAGCGCACATTCCCCAACGTCCTGCCGCAGCTCGAGGCGAGCCAGCAGGAATGGATCGACCGACGCGAGGCGCTCTTCTATCTCGAGACCGTCACACCACCCGCCGACTCGAGCGCCGGTGGAGATGCAGGTGAAATACCCATCTGGATGCTCGTTTCGTCGGTTCCACGTCAACTCCTCGACGACCTCGCCTTCCAGGTCGCGACGCCCCTCCTCATCATCGCAACACCGGTATTCTACGCGCTTCTCGCGATCGGCTGTCTCCTGGCAGCCGCCCTCCACAGACGTGACGAATCGCTGCGAGGCCTCGAGGCGTCCAGGGACGCCATGCTGAGCGCTGCGCTCGACGGGATCGTCGTCATGGACGACCTGGGCACAACGCTGGATTTCAATCCCTCGGCGCAGCGGATTTTCGGATACACACGTGAGGAGGTCCGAGGCAAGCTCGTCGCAGACCTCATCATCCCGCCGGCCCACCGCGAGGCCCATCGAGGCGGATTGAAACGCTACCTGACGAGCGGTGAGGGACGAATCATCGGCAAGCACATCGACGAATTGACGGCGATTCGCAAGAGCGGTGAGGAGTTCCCGGTCGAGCTGACGGTGTGCCGCCCGGTCGTGATCGGCCGAAGGCGGATCTTCTACGGCTTCCTTCGCGACCTCAGCGAACCCGTCCACGGCAAGGCCGAGGCGCAGACCGGGCCGGACGCCTCTTCGAGCTAGCGAGCTGGGGCTAGCTTTCGCAACGCAGCCGGCGGGATCGGATCCGCGGCTGGCCCCGGGCTTCCCTCTCGTCTCTCGATTCCCTCGAGTTTCCCAAGCGGTGCAGGACAGCGACGATTGCCGTGTGGTGATAGAGCTACATGTTCGACTCAGGAGCTCGCCCCCCCCAGGCCGGGGCCTTCTGGGACTGCTCACGATTGTGTACTCTCGTACAGCGAAGTGCGATGCCACTCAAATCGGGGCAAGGATCGATCGGATATCCTTGGGGGGCCTTTTTGGCGGACATCTTCATCAGCTACTCCCACGTGGATCGTGACGAGGCGGAACGCCTCGCCCACTTCTTGGAGCAGAGCGGCTTCCGGGTCTGGTGGGATCGTGATGTTCGCACAGGCCAGATCTTCGAAGACGTCATCGAGAAACAGATCTCGAAGGCAAGAGCCGTCGTGGTGCTCTGGTCCGAGACTTCCGTCGACGCGCGCTGGGTGCGCGCCGAGGCCGCCGAGGCTGCCGACCGTGGCGTGCTCTTCCCCGTGCTGCTCGATCGGATCACGCTTCCCTTGCAGTTCCGAAGCATCCAGGCCTCCGACCTCTCGGTGTGGAACGGGGAGCATGACGATCCGAACGCACTACGCCTCGTGGCGGGGATCGAGGCCTTCATCCATCCGTCCCAGGCGGACCCGACCGGCACCTGGGCGGTCTCGCCCAATCAACGCCAGTCGGCCGGGAGCGACGAAGCGCAGGGCATGAGCCCGCTCCGGACCACTGGAAGTGTGCAGCCCGCTCCGGCACGAGTCTCCGTGACCGGTGGATTCGCTGACGCGCTGACTTCGGGTGTCGACAAGCTGAAGTGGGTTTCTGGCGCGCTCATCTCGCGTCTGCACGTCCCTCGACGACGGATCGAGCTGCCGGAAAGGCCGCCCCGGGGTGCGATCGTCATCGGCCTGAGTCTGATCGTCGCCGCGGCGGTTGGGATCTTCATATTCAAGAACCCGTCACGCCAGGATCAGACGGCCCCGTCTACGATCGCGTCCACCGCCTCCACCACAAAGTCCACCACCTCTACCGCCACGTCCGCCATCGCGTCCAGCGATCCCGACTCCGCCTCTCCGCCGCTCGAGCGCCCACACTCTTCGGAGAAGAGGCCGATCTCACAGGCGCCCTCCACTCAACCCACGGCGAGCGTCGCGGCGGCTCCTGCGATCCCCAGCGTGCGCATCGTCGCGTTCGACTCCCACGAGAGGATGCGACGCAAAGGACTCTTTGCC
>CBDUYG010000504.1:0-3452 GCA_965371385.1 uncultured Myxococcales bacterium
TTCCAGTTCCCGGGCGTCCTTCGGAAGGCGAGCCCGTCGATCTGGTGAGCGGCGTGCCCGGCGCCGAGCTGGTTCTCGTCTATCCCCAGCGGCTCATCGTGCAGAGCATCACCCCACAAGCGGGGACCGAGTGGCGAACGATCTGGCCCAGCCTGCCACCGGGCTCGACGATCAGAAGGCTCCACAGCCGGCCGAGTGGCAGTTGGCTCGCCACCGATCAGGGGCTCCTCCACTCTACCTCCCTCGACGGTCCCTGGTTGCGGGCCGGACCGCCGGCGGGCACAGCTCCCGTCGCGAATATCGCATGGCTTGGGAATCAGGTCTTCGCTGCAACGACTCAGGGACTCCTCCAGGGAATCCCGGTCGCGACCGTGAGTCTCGTCCCGGGATCCCAGCTCGACCCTCGGGACTTCGCAGCCCGGGGGCCGGGGATCCAGGAGGTGCAGCGCGCGGTCCTCCGTTATGTCGGGCTCGAAGCGGAGAAGCTCGAACGTGCCTACAAGAATCTCGGTCGCCGTGCCTGGCTGCCGCTGATGGGCTTTCGATTCGGCGTCGATCAGGGCCGGAGGCGCCGGCGTGATTATGACCAGAGCTTCTCGTCGGGAGAGGTCCGCGATCTCTTCGACGAGGAGCGCGACAACAGCTTCGACCTCGACGGCTACGTCACGCTCACATGGAACTGGAGCAACCTCATATACGACCCTGAGGTCATCGATCTATCGCGCGAGGGACGCCTGGTAATCTCGCTCCGCGACAACGTTCTCGACGAGGTCAATCAGCTCTACTACGAAAGGCGGGCGCTCGAGATCCAGCTGGTCGCTTCGAGCTCGCACTCCGCCCGATCCTCCGCGCCCGCCCACGGCACCCATACGACTCGGCCCCTCCCGCCCGGGTCTTCTCCCCCGCCTCTTCACTCGTCCTATGACTCTGCACCCCCCTCCAGTTCGCCTCTGCCCGATGCCCCTGCCGAAGCGTTTCTCGAACGAATGAAGCTCGAGTTGCGCATCGGCGAACTCACCGCCGGGCTCGACGGCTGGACAGGAGGATGGTTCAGCCGCCGGCTCGCCGCGGCATCAGGGTTCTGAGCTCTTTTTTGGTCCCGCCTACACCCCTCTCGAAAGGAAGATCGCAATGCGCCTCAATCAAACTCGAACATCGAATGCCGGCTGGGCCGGTTCAGCGGCTCGGTCACGAGGACTGCTCTGCCGCTGCTTCAGCATGCTCACGCTCGTTCTCCTTGCAGCGCTGGCCCTGACCGGAAGCTCACAAGCAAGCCCGATCCTGTCCGAGATCTACTACGACGCGGTCGGCAGCGACGATGGCCACAGCTTCGTCGAGATCCAGGGAGAGCCGGGAACCGTGCTCGACGGGATGACACTCGAAGGAGTCAATGGCTCGAACGGCAACATCGGGCCTGTCGTGGCCCTCAGCGGCGTAATACCGGAAGATGGTCTCTTCGTCGTCGCCGACGAGAAGTCTGACGGAAGCTCGTTCGTAACGGAGGCCGACCTTTTCATCAACTTCGACTTCCAGAACGGTCCAGACTCGATCCTTCTCGTCGACGGAGCCGTCATTCTCGATGCCATCGGATATGGAGTATTTTCGCCCGATGAATTCTTTGCCGGTGAAGGATCCTCCGCGCCCGATGCGCCGGCAGGGTCGAGTCTTGCGCGCGTTTTTGCCGACCTGGACAGCGACGACAACGCAATCGACTTCGAAGTCCTGAGCTTGCCGACCCCGGGGAATGCGGACTTCACGTCAGTTCCCGAGCCGGGCACGGCTCTACTTTCGGCGCTGGGACTCATCTCGGTGTCCATTTTCAGGAGGCGCCGACCTAGGGGAATGCCCTAGTATCTGGGCTACCAGGGGAGAACGATCACAGCGAGGTGATGGGACGCCGGCACGATTGCATCTCATGAGATGCGCGAGTTGGAACGATTGCAGTACGACGATCGCTTCGAGCGATTGCCAACCCAGCGAGGAAGCGGTCAGCGACCGCTTCCTCGTCTGGCGTTCTGGACGATCCCGAGAACATCGACCCGCAAGCAGGCCCGACTCCTCCTGATCTCGCCCGATTTCGCCCAATTTCGCAATGTTGACGGCCTGCTAGAAGGAATGTAGGTTGCGCCCTCACCGCGCCCCGAGCGACTCGCAGCGCTCGCAGGTATCCGGGATTGCGCATGAATCGCGCAGATCCGGGGTTGCCGTGTCGGTGCAGCGATTGGAGCCTGTGGTTGGCAGCAGCATTCGACTTGGTAACCGGTGGGGCCGGTTTCATCGGTTCGCACCTGGTGAGCGAGCTGCTCTCACGCGGATCCCGCGTGAAGGTCATCGACGACCTTTCGAGTGGGAAGACCCACCATCTTCAGGAGCTCTTCGAGCAGTACGGCGATCAGCTCGTCTTCGTCGAGCAGAGCATCTGTGACCTCGAAGCCCTGAAAGCCGAGTTCGAAGGCGTCGGCTCCGTCTTTCATCTCGCGGCGATTCCCAGCGTTCCCGATTCGATCGCGGATCCCCTGCGCAGCCACCGCGTGAACGTCGACGGCACGCTCAACGTCCTGCTCGCGGCCCGCGACGCATCCGCCCGCAAGGTCGTTCTGGCGAGCAGCTGCGCGGTCTACGGCAATGCCGATTTCGGAGACGACACGACCGCGCGGGCCCTCGATCCCCTCTCCCCCTACGCGATCTCCAAGCTCGTGGGCGAGCTCTACGCGGAGAACTTCGTCCAGCTCTACCAGCTCCCCACCTACTGTCTGCGCTTCTACAATGTCTTCGGGCCGCGCCAGGATCCAGCGTCCGAGTACGCCGCCGTGATTCCGCGCTTCATCACCCGGGCGATTGCGGGAGATTCGCCGATCATCTTCGGCGACGGCGAGCAGACTCGCGACTTCGTCTACGTCGAGAACGTCGTGCGCGCCAACTTGATGGCGGCCGAGTCGTCCGCCCAGGGGATGTCGGCGGATGTCGGCTGCGGTGCGCGCACGAGCCTCAACCAGCTCGTCGAGATGTTGGGCGAGATTCTCGGGCGCAGGGTCGAGCCCATCTACGAGCCCGGCCGCCCTGGGGAGGTACGCGATTCCCAGGCGGATCCGAGCCACGCCCGGGAGAGCATCGGCTTCAGCGCCGAGATCAGCTTCTTCGAAGGGCTCGAGCGAACGGTGGAGTGGTTCCAGCGCCAGGCAGCGGACGCCTGACACCCCGGCGTGTCAGTCGCTCTGCGGCTCGGAGCTGCGGCTCTTTTCAGCAGCGCGCGCGGCGATCTCGGCTCGTAGCCGCTCGCCCGCCTCATCGAGCTGCGGGGCAGGGCGGCGAGTAGTGGGGTCGGCGAAGCCCGAGAGCTTGATCGGATTTCCCGCCATCTCGAGGGTCTGCTGTCCGGGCTCGTTCACCGTGACGATCATGTTGCGCGCTCGCACCTGGGGATCCGCCATCACCTGGGCGACGTTCTGGAT
>CBDUYG010000505.1:0-3445 GCA_965371385.1 uncultured Myxococcales bacterium
GCCTCCTTGACGTCGATTCCGGGGATCCCGAGCGCCTTCATGAACTCCTCCTCCGTCGGAGGCTCGCCCACCAGTCGCGCGCGCGCGATCCTGTCCTGCTCGCCCTTGGGCACACCGAGTTGCAGACTCGAGAGCCCGAGCGGGTCGGAGATGCGACGCTTGAACGACTCGCGAAAGTCGATGCCGTCATATCGCTCGAGCAGCTCGACCTGTACCCAGTGCGCGGACGTGATGTGATACTCGAAGCTCGATCCCGGCTCCCACTCGAGCGGCCAGGTAGAGAACGCTGCCAGCCGCGATTCGCGTGTGTCGGTGTCGGGCGGCATCAGGGTGGAGCGCGGAAAGCCGCCGGTGTGGGAGAGAAGCTGCTCGATGGTGACGGCCTCCTTCCCATGCGTGCCGAACTCCGGGATGTGATCCGCCACCCGATCGGACAGCTTCAGCGTTCCCTCGCCCACGAGCTGCCAGACCGCGGCGGAAACCGGGGCCTTGCTGGCGGAGAAGAGCACGTACTGCGTGTCGTCCCCGGCTGGTGTTTCGCCCATGGTCACGGATTCGACGATCTCGCCGTTCATCGCCAACGCCATCTGGCAGGAGGGCAGGATTCCCTGGTCGATTTCCTGTCGCGCACGTTCGATCAGGGCGTCGACCGCTACCTTCACGATTCCCGTCTTGCTCATCTTCCTTCCTCCATCGTTGTGTAGTCCAGAAATTCGCTAGGAGTTCACCGCGCTGTCGGCGGCATCTCCATCGGCCGGAAGCTTCGGTCTCCGGAACCCGAAGCCCTCGGTGTCGATGTCATCGAGCGCGAGCTCACCGGCGAGCACCGCCCTCTTCCATGCCTGATGCTCCTCTTCACGAGCGTGGAACTCGGGCATCACCTCGCGCGCGAAGAGCTCGAGACTCTCGCAGATGTCCTCGTGCGTATTGCGGCCCGCCTGGTTCAGCAGGATCACCTGGTCGATGTTCGACTCCTCGAACTTGAGCAGCTTGCCGCGAATCGTCTCGGGAGAACCCACCAGCTGCGACCCACGCATCTTCTGGCCTGTCGGCGTGTCCTTCCACTTCAGGTACTCGTTCCACAGATTCAAGGAGCCGGCCTCGGCGGGGGCTCCGTTCGTTGCGTAGAAGCGCAGGGCGAACTGGAAGAAGGTCCAGCCATCCGATCGTCGCACCGCCTCTTCGTCGGTCTCCGCACACATGAATCCGCTGACCAACGCGATGTTGGGGTTCGTCTCATAGTCGGCGAGCTTGTCGAGCTGATTCACGAACGAGTTGTAGTAGGCATGAACCCAGGCCTTCGCCATGTCGGCCGAGAGGAACTGGAAGCCGAGCGCACCCATCCCGCGTCGGCCGGCCATCTCGATCGTCTCGAGCTGGGAGCACGCCACCCAGAGCGGGGGGTGAGGCTTCTGGTACGGCTTGGGCAGGACGTTTCGCAGGGGCAGATCGAAATACTCCCCGTGATGCTCGCTGGGGCCGTCCGCGAACATGGGGATGATGGCCTTGACTGCCTCCTCCCAGACCGCGCGCTTGTCGCGGAACCTGCGGTCGAAGGGATGCAGCTCGGTCGTGCTCGAGCCCTCTCCGATGCCGAGATCCACTCGCCCGTGGCTGATCAGGTCGAGTGTGCTCACCTTCTCGGCCACACGGGCGGGATGATTCGTCGTCAGCTGGATGATCCCATGCGCGAGCCGAATCCGCCTGGTGCGCTGACTCGCGGCCGCCAGAAAAACTTCGGGCGCCGACGAGTGCGAGTACTCCTCGAGGAAGTGATGCTCGACCTCCCACGCATAGTCATACCCGAGGCCGTCCGCGAGCTCGATCTGATCGAGTGAGTTCTGGAGCAGCTCGTACTCACCGCGCTCGGTCCAGGGGCGAGGGAGCTGATGCTCGTAGAATATGCCGAACTTCACTGTGGCTCCCTTCGGATTCGTCTTCGCGCTCGCGACCCAGACGCACCCCGCTTCTTCACGGTCTTGGGCTCAATCGGGGGCGCGCCCCGGCGACGACCATCGTCGCGCAAGCCCGTCATTCCGCTCAGCGCCTGGCGGAAGACTTCGTGAGCCTGCTCTCGACCCAATCCGGAATCGAAGAGGGTGTTCGTGTTGAGGCCGATCAGGATGGCGTGGGCGAGCCGAGCGGCCTCGCCGGCCGAGAGTCCAGCCGTGAGGTCTACATCATCGAAGAAGGTCTCGAGGTATTCTCGCCAGGCCCGTGCGTGATCCGCCTTGATTTCATGCAAGCGCGGGTCATGGACCGCCAACCCGGTGAGTTCCTGGATCACACCGAGAAGGGCCGTGTTCATCTGCCCCGGGCCGAGGCAGAAGTCGGCAAGGTCGTCGATTCGCTTGCCGAGATCCGGCTCGTTGGCGTCGGGAAGGGCGGCCAGGTTCTGCTGACAGATGGCCGCGGCGTAGTACTCGAGGATCGCGCCCTTGTTGTCGAAGTAGTAGCCGACGTGGCTCGGGGACATTCCGGCCCGGTCGGCGATGTCCTTCAGCGTCGTGTTCGCATAGCCGCTCTTGCCGATGCAGTGATAGAGAGCCCGCGAAATCCGGCCTCGTCGATCGTCTCGCTGGGCTGCGGCCCGTGCCATTCCAGTGCTCCCGGCTTTGTAGCAACGACAGATTATTTGTATATCATACAAACCCGGTTTGCAACCCCCGGTCGAAGCTGTTCTCATGGACGTGCAATCTGCTGCGCCGACCTGCGGACGTGACCCGTCTCAGCCCTCGAATCGACGGATGTGCGGAAATGCGGAAATGCGGAAATGCGGAGGAGCATGAAGAGGGGGAGCCCGGATCAATGAAACGGATCGCAATCGCTGGGGCGCTCGCCGTCGCATTGTTACTGGCTTTCGTCACGGGCTCGGTATGGTGGCTCACGCAACGCGTCGAAGGCCAATACTTCGACTCCGGCGGGGTGCAGATCCACTTCACCGACGAAGGAACCGGCACACCGGTGCTGCTCCTGCACGGTTTTGCGGTCAACTCCGATCTCAACTGGCGGCTGCCCGGGATCACCGAGTCGCTCGCGCGCGAGTTTCGGGTCATCAGCATGGACCTGCGCGGCCACGGACTGAGTGACAAGCCCCATCGACCCGAGCTCTACGGCGAGGCCATGGCACACGATGTCATCGAGCTCCTGGACCACCTGGAGATCGAAAAGGTCCATCTCGTGGGATATTCCCTCGGCGGAGTCATCACCCTGATGCTCGCGGCGACCCAACCCGATCGGCTGCTCTCCGCCTCACCCCTGGGTGCGGGCTGGGAGGATCCAGAGGACAGCGTCTTCCTGGCGGCACTGGCGGGGATCGCCGGCGACCTGGAGGCTGGCCGCGGAATACCGCCCCTGGCCGCAAGCCTCGGCGGCGATCGCGAGCCGCCAGGCGTTCTCCACACGGCGTGGGTTCGCTTCATGACCCGCTACATGGTCGACGGTC
>CBDUYG010000506.1:0-3432 GCA_965371385.1 uncultured Myxococcales bacterium
TCGAAGGGATTCGCGGCGGTCACTACTGGATGATCAATCGCGTCTTCGAGCGCTTCGGGGTCGATCTCGACATCCAGGCGGACACGATTCATCTGCGCGGTGGACAGGAGCCGCGCGTGCGCCCGGACGTCGGCGGCCGGGTTCCTCGCGTGGACGACGGACCCTGGCCCCAGTTTCCGTCGGATCTGATGAGCAGCATGCTGGTGCTCGCGACCCAGAGCCGCGGCACGGTGCTCTTCTTCGAGAAGCTCTTCGAGAGCCGGATGTACTTCGTGGATCCCCTCACGCAGATGGGCGCAAACATCATCGTCTGCGACCCCCATCGGGTCATCGTCTCGGGCAAGACCGCGCTGGTGGGCGGCACCGTGCGTAGCCCGGACATTCGCGCGGGAATGGCGCTCATCATCGCGGCCCTGTGCGCGACCCAGCGCCCGAGCGTGGTGCAGAACGCCGAGATCGTCGATCGCGGCTACGACGACATCGAAGGCAAGCTGCGCGCCCTGGGAGCCGAGATCGAGCGCGTCCCCGATTGAGCCCCAACCGAGTCGGGGCGAGCGGCCGCTACTCGATTGGCGAGGCCAGGCGGTAGTAGGCGATCCCTTCGACTTCGAGCGTGCCTGCGCTCTCGAAGGGCAGCTGCGGATCGAGTCCGTCGAGGGTCGATTGGGAGATCGCCATCCCGTTCGTCTCCGCATGCTTCTGCAGGTGGCCCGCCGTATCGAGGATCACGCTGTACGCGACGCCACGATCGAGATCGACCAGCGATCTACCCGTGTGGATGCCGATTCGGAATCGGAAGGGGCTCGAGAGCCGGTTGCGATCCCGGTTGAATCTCTCGAGGCGGGAGAGGATTTCGCTGCCTGCCTTGACGGCGTCGTAGCTCGATTCGAAGTAGCACATCAGCTCGTCGCCGTTGCTGTTGAGGACCAGGCCGCCAAACTCGCTCACCACGTCGGCCACGAAGGTTCGGAAGCGCTCGAAGGAGACGATTATGTGCTCCGCGCGGCTGGCCCCGGACTTCATCCCGTACGAGTCCACGACATCGACGTCGAGGAAGCTGCCCTCGACCGTGTAGCGCTCCTCGATCTGGGGATCGAGCTCGGGGTTCTTCTCGATTTCGCTCTGGAGCGAGCTGACCTCCAGCATGACCGTCCGATCGGTTGCCAGGCCGAGTACCCGATCGAGCTCGATTCGAAAGGTGACCCTTCCCGCGAGCTGAATCTCATCGCCGTGATTCAGCTTCTCCCGCTTGCTGATCTGACGGCCGTTGAGCAGGGTGGGGTTGACGCTGCTCAGATGCTGCAGATAGAGATCGTCGTCCTGGCACTCCAGCTCGGCGTGACGGCGAGAGATGCCGAGGTCGGGGAGCTGGATGTCCATATCCTGGCCGCGGCCGAGGAGGGTCTTGCGGGATTGAATCGTGAAGCGCCGCCCGGGAGCCGTGTCGGCGTCGAATCCGCGTGTCACGACCAGCTCGCCGACGCGGTCCCCTGGTGCGCCGGGGATCGGATGGGCTTCGGTGTCGCGCTCGCTCCTGGGGATGACGATGGTCTCGGTGTCGGCCTGGTCGAAGTCTGCCCGGGTCTCCGCGTCGGAGAGCGGAGTGCCGATCACCTGGGTCAGGTTGCTCAGTGAGATGCCCTGATGGTTGCGCACCTCCATCGTCGTCCGGCCGACTCCGATGCGCATTCCCGGACGCAGCGCCTCGACGGTGATCGCCTTTCCATCGACCAGGGTCGGGTTCGTCGCCCCGTCGAGGTGCTCGATCGAGTAGCCCGCCTCGTCGTGGCGAATCAGTGCCTGGCGAATCGAGACCGAGGGATCGTAGAGGAAGATGCCCCGCGTCTCCGTCTGCTTCGGTCCCTGACGTCCGATCAGGATCTCGTCACCGTCCGCCGTGAATTTCTGCCCCAGATCCCGGCCCTCGACCACGAGGATTTCGATTGCCCGTCCCTCCGACTCTTCGGCGGGCCCCATTCTCACCCATGATCGGAGCCATTTCTTCAATGGGGCTTGCTCCTAGAGCAGTGGTGACTCTCGATCTTCACGATCGGTCGTCGATTCGCGGTCGATTCACAGTCGGTTGGAAAGCCAGCGGTTCGGGGGCGCGCCTCTCCTTCGCCCCTGCTCGGCATTGTGCACCAATCTGCGTCAGCCTGGAAGCCCTTCCTGACGCGTCTGCCCAGGTTCCCGAACCGGGTCGAAGGGGCACACGTCCGGCAGGATCTCCTCGCGATGTGAAGGAGACCGGCAGTGATCACCGCGGGGGATTCGCGAACCGGCTGGATTGTGCTCGGATCAGTTCTGTGACTCGGAGGGCCGTGATACTCTCTGGGTGTGTCCATCTCGACAGGAAGTCAGGACTGGGGTGCCATGATCGATCCGCTGCGCCGGGGGCATCCGGCCGCACTGATCGAGTGGACGCGCCTCGCCACCGGATTCCTGGTCGAGATGCGAGCCTATGATTTCGCGGATGAGTGGGAAGACCTGCTGCATCGTGTTCTGGCCCGGCTGGTTGCGGAGTCGCCCGGACGGCGCAGGGCGGAACGCGGGGAGGCGCGCGACCGCATGCGGGCGATCACGTGCGATGAGCTGAGCCAGGATCTGCGAAGTCTCACCCAATGGCGCGAGGCTCGGGAGCTTCCCTGGTGCGAGAGCGCGCTCATCGTTTCGTCCCAGACGACCCTTGCCAGGCCCTTCGACGACGAAGCCATCGCCGCGGTCAAACACGAGCTGGGCAACCTCCCCGAGCAGCGCTACCAGGTGCTCAACGACGTCTATGGCGCCGGGCAGAACTTCGACCAGGTCGCTGCGAACCGGAAGCTCCCCTTGCGTATGGTGAAGCGCTTCTTGCGCGAGAGCCTCTGGGAGCTGCGAGAACGTTGCGCGTCCGAGCTGGGCGGAGACGCAGGCGAGCGCGAGGATCGAGTCAAGAGCTGCTTCAAGACGATGGATCTCGACCTGAGTGCCTTCCTGGTAGAGGCTCGCGATGAGGGGTGGCGTGAGTTCCGGAATCACTATCCGACCTGCGTCGACTGCTCGAGCGTGGTCGCCAGGTGGGCGCGCCTCGAGGTTCTGGTGCGCGAAGCCTGCGACGGCCCGGAGGGGCACCCCTCCGCGGAGGATTTGATTTCGCTCCAACACGAGGGGGACGGACTGGGCTACTCGGAATACGTAGCGGTGATGCGCCACCTGGATTCGTGTCCATCGTGTGGCGAAGCCATGAATCTGCTGGCACGCCGGGAGGGCGGCGGCCTGGCGCCACATCTCCACGATGGGCGGGGCGCGCCCGCCACCCTCGATCTTCCGCTCTCCGAGCCGCCGGGATTCGTTTCGCGCGTGGCCCGGCGGGTGAGGAGCTTCATGGGATGGGACGAGGACGACTCGCGGGACTGAAGGCCGGTGAGGTCGGCACTGGCGTACGGTCGCAGC
>CBDUYG010000507.1:0-3431 GCA_965371385.1 uncultured Myxococcales bacterium
GTCGATCTGGTGGAGCCGAGCGGGATCGAACCGCCGACCTCTGCGTTGCGAACGCAGCGCTCTCCCAGCTGAGCTACGGCCCCAGAAGCGAAGCGCCCCGGAATCGGGGTGTTGGTGACCCGAAGAGGGTCGGAGGCGCGGGAATACTGGCTCTGCATCCTCCGGCTGGATCCTGAGATTGGGGGCGGTTTGGCTGTTGACGGCCACCGACCGCCGACCACCGATAGGATCTTCCCAGGAAGGGAGGGCAGACGTTAGGGCGCTGGGATTTTGGCGTCAAGCAATCGGGTGCTGGACGGGGGCGCCTGGCGGGGATCCTGCGGGGGACTTGGAGGAGATGCCGGCCATGCGAGGCGGCTTGGCTTGGGCACGCATGCGCCGGCTTCGGGGGAAGGGGGAGGCAACCGTGTCTCGGCCCCCACCAGCGGGTGTGGGGTAGACTTCGACCTTCTCCACGAGGCGTGCAGTGAATTCATCCGATCTCTCTCAGGATGCCCCACCTTCCTGGGCTCGTTGGTCGACCGTTGGGGCGGGCCTCGCACTCTCGAGCGTATTCGCGTTTCACCGCATTCTCGATTACGCGCCCGCAGAAGGGCTGCGTGGCGGGGTCGAGGGTTCGGAAGCCTTCTTTTTTTCCCAGAGGGGCGAGTTTCCGGGCCTGCTCCTGGTCCTGGCCGCCTGGCTCACATTTCGACGCCGGGGGCTCCTTTACGAGGCCATCTCGCGTGGATCTCCGGTCTGGCAGTGGGGTCCAGGAGCGATCGCGGCCGGGGGGGCGGTGGGACTCGGCGTATGGGCCCATTACGTCGACGTTCCGGGTCTGATGATCCCCGCCCTCTCCCTCGCTCTGCTCGGGGGCGGGGCGTTCGTCGGTGGGCGAGCGGGAGCGCGGGCCCTGCTCCTCCCCGCAGCCTTTCTGGTCCTCGCCTATCCACGACCGGGAGTACTACTCAACCAGATCGTTTGGCCCCTCCAGCTCCTCACCGTCGATGTCGCGACGGGAGCCCTCGCGCTCTTGAATCTCGGCCCGGAGCATCTCGGCGACATGATCCGCACCGATGACGGCCGCCTATTTCAGGTGATCGAGGCCTGCTCCGGGCTGCGCAGCGTCGAAACCCTCATCATGAGCACGATCATCTACGACGAGGTGTTCGATCGCCGCGGGCTGCGCGGCCTGACCCTCATCGCCCTCTCACCCCTGGTGGGGTTACTCGTCAATCAACTCCGCGTCCTCTCCATCATCATCAACCCCTATGCGGAGCTCTCGACAGTCCACACCAGCCAGGGTATAGCGATGCTGGTAGGGGGAGTCCTGGCTATCGCTGCCATCGACTGGCTCCTCGGCATCGCGACTCTGGGGACGCGCCGGACCTCCCGCCCACGCCCCAATCCCCCTCCCCGGGTTCCGCGCGAGGCAATGCTACGGCCGATCGCGCTCGCGCTCGTCTTCGTGATGCTCGGCATTGCATGTCGTGTACTTCCCAGCTGGCGCCCAGGGAACGATTGGCCTCCTCCCCTGCACCGCGTGGCCCCGAAGCTCGACAGCTGGCAGGCGAGCGGCCTGCCACTCGACGAAACCTTCATGGGGAGCGTCGGGTTTACGGAATGGGTGCACCGCAGCTACGCGAAAAAGGATGCCCGGGTCGAGATCTTTCTGGGGGCCAACGATCGACTGGATCCGCGAGTGAGCCTGATCTCGGAGAAAACCGTACTGCTGGAACGCGCGCGGATGATCATGAATGAGCACGACGCCGACCTCCGGGGGCTCGGGGTCTCGGCACGGATTCTCGTGCTCACTACCGCCCAGGGGCCCAAGCTCGTGCATTTCATCGAGCTGAACGTGGAATCGATCCCTCGCGAGATCGCTCGCGCGGCCCTCTCGCTGGATCGGGGTGATGGGCGGCGACCCGAGCGTGCGCTGGTGATACGCGCCAGCGTCGATCTGTCGCAAGATCACGGGGCGTGGGAATCACACGAGGCTGAGCTGATCGAAGTCCTGGGGCTCGTCCTGGCGGACCTCGAGAGTCTCGGGATCACGTCCGTACGCTGAGGGATGGTCTCGAGGATGGCGGCCCTGTCGACCGCTCAGGGCTCCCAGCGAACGTTCCAATCGACTGCGTCGAAGCCCGGCGGGGGCTTCGGGATCTCGCCCGAGTCCAGCTCAACGGTGCCGTCCATCAGGAATGCGACCGTGATACCGTCGGTGTCCTTGCGGATGATCCGATCCTCGTTGAGATCGCCGTTCAGGTCCGCGAAGCCCACGTGGCCATAGCCTGCCGGCGTTCCCGGGATCGACTTGGCGTCCTGCACCACTCCGTTCTTCATGATGAATGCGACCGTGAAGCCGCTCGTGTGTCCGACCACCTTGTCCGCGTGACCGTCCCCATTGAGATCCGGATAGCCGAGGGTGGAGTAGCCCGCCGCCACGTTGGTGGCCGCGATCGGAAAGGAGTCGAGCGTCGTGGTGCCGTCCATCAGGAATGCGACCGTATAGCCGCTCGTATGCTCGATGACCTTGTCCGCCTTGCCGTCGTTGTTCAGGTCGGGAAAGCCAGACGTAGCATAGCCCGCGGCGACATTCGTGCCCGAAATCGGCGCCGCATCCTTGACGGTGAGGCCATTCATCAGAAACGCGACCGTGTAGCCGGACGTGTGCTCGATCACCTTGTCGGCCTTGTGGTCACCATCAAGGTCTGGATAGCCAATCGTTCTATAGCCCGCCGCGACGTTCGTGCCCGCAATCGGTCCTGCGGCGGTCCGCTCCAGGCCGTTCATCAGGAAGCCGACCGAGTAGCCGCTGCTGGTGTGCTCGATCACTTTGTCCGCCTTGCCATCGCCGTTGAGGTCGGGATAGCCGGAGGTCGTATAGCCGGCCGCGACGTTCGTGCCCGCAATGGCACCAGATTCGAGGGGAGCCCCTACTCCGTCGAGAAGATACGCGACGCTGTAGCCTGTAGTGTGCTCCACAATTTTGTCGGAGTTCCCGTCCCCATTGAGGTCTGGGAAGCCGGAGGTCGTATAGCCGGCCGCGACGTTCGTGCCCGGGATAGCGCTGGAATCGAGGGGAGCATCTACGCCGTCGATGAGATATCCGAGCGTATATCCGCTCGTGATGTCTTCCACGACGACATCGGAGTTGGCATCACCGTTGAGGTCGGGACCTACGTAAACCGCAATCGTGGAAGGACCGGCCAGCGCTAGTGCGGGACTGATCATCGTGGCCAGACAACTCGCGAGAATTCGGGCTCGTACGCTCATGATAATCTCCAACTCTTCAACTCTTCAACTGAGGCCGCGGATCCAAACTCTTCTGCCAGGCCTCTTGGTCGTAGATTCCATTGATCCCGGGCTCCGCTTCGGGCATCACCGCAAGACGTGAAATGCTCGAAGTAGCAGCTCGGTTTGTAACTCCGCCGAACCTTCGGTCATTT
>CBDUYG010000508.1:0-3419 GCA_965371385.1 uncultured Myxococcales bacterium
CCGCGCAACTTGCGTCGCAGGGTCGAGAGCTCTCGAGCGGCGAAGGTTCGGGAGTCCCGAGAGGTCGGGGATGAGCCGCCTGCCTTGGCTGCGGCGCCAGGACCGCTCGATCGGGGCTCGGGAGGCAGGGTGGAGATCGGCGCCCACTCCGACATCCACAGCGCGCCGATCACGAGCCCCAGGAGCCCGGCGAGCAGGAGAGGCCCCGCGCGTCGACCCCATCTTCCAATTTGCGATGACGGCATCCGGCAAGAGTACGGAATTGCCCTCGAGCCCTCCACGCGAGGGTCGCGATCCCCGCGGCTGTCCAGGGCCTCCGATCAAAGAGTCCCGATCAGGTTGAAGAAGAAGCCGTGATGGTCGTAGCTCAGGTCCGTCAGGTCGTCCGAGAAATCGGTGAAGTTGTAGCCGACCCCGACCTTGAGGTGGTCGCCCAGGTACCGGTAGAGGGTGACCAGGGCGCCGCTGCGTTGCTCGTCGAGATCGGGGAGGTAGAGGATGCGTCCCTCCCCCGAAACCTCCCAGCTCTTGAAGAGTCGCAGGTCGGTTCGGAGAATGGCGAGATGGGCGCTGTTGTCGAAGAACTCCGGATTCTCCCGGTCGAGACTCACCTGGCCGAGGCGGTAGGCGTACTTCCCGCCGAGAGTCCAGCGGCGCGTGAGGTCGTACATGACGTCGAGGGAAACGATGTGACTCCTCTGAACGAAGTTGGCCACCGAGTTGTTGTGTGGCGAGACCTGATCCGCGGTCGGCATGTTGTAGAAGTAGGTGTACTTGAGCAACGCGTTCAGGCGATCGTGATTGACTGGGCGGTAGGCGTAGCCCAGCACGACTTCGGTATACCCGCCGTCATTCGACTTCCCAAGAGAGCTGTCGCTCATCGAGTGATTGACCTTGCTGACGAGCCGCCAATCCGGCGTCATCTGGATCTTGAGTGAGTTCCTGAAGAGCCAGGTCGACCGCTTGGTCCGGGAGCCATCCGGCTGCTCTGCGTCATCGTAGCGATACTCGATTCCGCTCGAGAGCAGAACCTTCTCGGTATTGAAGCCGAGGATCGCACCAACGGCCCTGCGCTTCGTCTCGGCGCTGGTGCGCTGGTCGGTCAGGGTACCGATCTCCAGATTGGCACCGAGGCTCCAGTGATCCGTCGGGGCCAGGCTCATCCCTACCGCCTGGGTGAGGCCGGTTCCCGTGTTCCAGTGCTGATATCGGTTCTCGAGGTAGACGCTGGCGCTGTCCGAGAGGCGCGAGCGAGTGCCGGCGATCAGGTTGCCACGTCGGGCGTTCAGTCCGTTGTCTCCGCGCTCTTCATCGAAGGCGTAGGTGAGGTACATGTTGGTGCGCTCGGAGCGCTGGTAGCTCGTTCCCACCTGGGCAGTGGGTCCGAGGTTCCCGTACGAGACTTCGCCGTCGACGGAGAGCTTGTCGGTGATCCGAAAGGCACCGCCGATTCCTCCGCGGTTGTTGTCCTGCCGGTTGTCCGTCGACTCGAGGGTGGCCTGTCCGAAGGCATAGCCACGCCAGCGTTCGCGAGAGTCGTAGCCCACCTGCACCACCGCGTCCGTCCGATGGCCCACCCGCTGGGTGTCGGGCACGACCGGGGAGTTGTCGTCCCTGTCGTCATATCGGACGCCGGCGCTCAAATTCCAGCGATCGGTCATCTGATAGTCGATATCGACTTCCACAGCGGTCGTGTCGAGACCCCGATCTTCGTGGCGCCGGTCGGCTTTGGCGAGGAGGTGGAGAGCGTCCGTCAGCGGCATCCGGAGCGTACCGCCATAGAGCTGCGTGTCGGTCAGCGTCGTCAAGCCGGGGGCGGTATAGCCCGCGTCCAGCTGCTGCAGATAGAGAGACATGTTCCCTCGGCCGAAGTCGAGAAAATCACTGAAGTCGATGCTCAGGTCCGCCCGGTAGGCGAGGGCGTCGGCCTTGGTGAGCCCTGGCGCCACGAGCCCCTTGAAATCGAAGCCGCCGTCGTCCGAACGAAACGTGCTCGACACCAGCCCTTCGCTATATCCCGCCTGTAGCTTCAGCCAGGATCGAGTGGTCTTTCTCAGAGTCAGATCCGCGGCATAGAGGCTGCTGTCGGTGTCGCCTTCCTCGTTGTGGCTGGCCGTGATGCCCAGCTTGACGAAATCATTGAGCCAGTAGCTGGCCTGCCCACCCGTTGCGAGATTATCGATCTCATCGAAGCCGGGGGAGTACTCGTACTGGGCGATCAGCCAGGCCTCGCTGCCGCTCAGGCCATCGTTGCGCACGAGGAGCTCGTCGGCGACCGTGGCCGTGATGGGCTCGGTGAGGAGGACACGTCCCTGGAGATAATCGATGTCGTAGTCCAGGCCCTGCCGCAGGTGGACCACACCCGATACGAGACCCGAGTCCTTGTCCCGAAGCTCGATTCGCATGCGATCGGAGCCCATCAGAAGATCGCGGTGGCGTAGGTAGTAGAGCGAGCCGCCCGTGCCGCGAAACTCCTCCCGACTCGGAACCGTGCCAGGGTCGGCCGCGTAGGCGTCGAGCACCAGCTTCTGCTCGCCGAAGCGAGTCGCCGAGAGGGTCTGGTAGTGGATGTTTCCACCGTAGAGACCGCGTTCGACCAGGGCCAGCTCATTATCCAGGTAGCTGACGATGAAGCTGCCCCAGAGCGCATGATTCTCGTCCTTCTCGAGCTTGACGAAGAACTTGCCGAGAGTCGGCGCCATCTCCTCGACCGTACCGTCGTCGCCGAAGGTCGGGTAGTGATAGTCGGGATCGATGCGCCGGAAGAGCGAGTCGTTGGACTTGTCCACGAAATTGTTGAAGAGATCCTTGATCGGTCCCTCCCGGGTGTCAGCGCTCGCCGTCAGCCTCCACCCGTTGGCGAACTTACCCGTGAGGAAGAAGGCCAGCCTTCCGTCTGCCCACGAATCGTCGTCGTAGAGCGCGTTCTCGCCCTCGAGCTCATCTGCGGGGCCGTGGGTACGGCTGCCCGAGAAGGTGACGTCGGCGATGCCGACGTAGAACCAATCACTCTTCTCTACCTCGAGATCGCGCAGGAAGAGCTCGCCGCTGCCGGCCTCGTCGAGGATCGCCACCTCCACGGTGTTCATGCCGGCGGGCAGGATCGCTTCGGCGACGAATTCCCCATGCTCTCCGACGGGTATGGGCTGTCCCGCGACCAGCACCCTGCTCTCCGGAGGGACCCCGCCACCTTGAATGTTGACTGTGCCTGCGTTGCCGAGTGGGATGTTCCTGCGTATGGCCTGGCCCTGTCCGTAGCCCGCCAGCAGCACATCGGGCTCACGACGCTTCATCGTCACCGACGTGGCCTCTGCTGTGATGCCATCCTCGCTGCCCGCCACGAGCTCGGAGTCCGATGTGACTGGATCGTCATACGTCAGCCAGAGCGATTGAGGCGCTGTCTCGTCGAAGTGACCATC
>CBDUYG010000509.1:0-3417 GCA_965371385.1 uncultured Myxococcales bacterium
CGCGCTCGAGAATCTGCTCGAGGAAGCGACGAGCGACCTCGACGCCAAGGACGAAGAGATCAATCAGCTCATGCAGAACCTGAAGCGGGCCAACCGATCGTCGGGTGGAGCCGCGGGAAGCGCGAGAGGAGTGGAGTCGCTGGGGAAACGCCTGCGGACCCTCTATTCGAATCTCGAATTCGACGACCGAGCGATCGAGTTGCTCGTCGCTCTCGAGAACGACTCCGTCAAATTGCGGGCCGAGGAGTGTATCAAGCGACTGTCGGAAGATGCGGAGAACGTCGGAATCCGGCGCAAGATGGGTGGCCTCCCCAAGCATCTTTCGATCTATGAAATCGGATTCGCCGGCAAGCGCCGCATCTATTACATGAAGGGGGAGAAGCTTCGCTTCCGGATCCTCCTGATCGGCGCCAAGAATACCCAGGAAAGTGACGTCGGCCTGCTGGCACGACTACCGAACCCGAATGAGCTGGAAGTGAGTAGCGGCGTCTCTCAGAGCAAGGGCCGCGGGCGCAAGGGTCGCAGCGGATGACGTGTTGTCGGCCATGATTCCTTGTCGCCGCGAGGGTGACCCGCGCAGGCACCCAAGCGGCGCGTTTCAGACACTGCCCGCGTTATTCCCCGACGTGCCATCCGCGTACTCTCGTTTGAAGGCGAGGTCGTCCTCGAGAAAGTGGCCGGCTCTCCAGAAGTGGAACGCCGCCCATGGGAGCGCCAGGGATATGGCGAAGAGTGCGTAGCGAAGAGAATCGGGTCCGTAGCGTGGCTCGAGGGCGTCGCTCAGGGCGCCGGTCGCGGCCGGGCCCATCGCGAGTCCGATGATGTTGATCATGAAGAGCAGGACCGCGGCTGCGGTCGACCGCATCATCGGCGTCGTGAGTGCCAGGGTTACCGACAAGGCAGGGGCTTGATACATCAGGCCGAAGGTCGCGGGGGCGCAGAGTGTCACCAGGGCGAGGGTGGTGTTGTCCGTGAGATAGATGACGAAGGAGAAGGGAAAGGCCGCGAGCATCGCGAGAGCCGGGACGTAGGTGCGCCCCCGCTCGTTCCTGGCGCCCCAACGATCGGCGAAGATGCCTCCGAGCAGCACACCCACTCCGCCTCCGATTCCGAAGATCAGGGCAAGCCAGGTGCCAATCGCTCCGGTCTCCATGCCGTGGGAGCGAATCAGGAAGGCGGGAGCCCAGGTGACGACCGAGTAGCCTACGAAGGCATAGAGGCCCGAGGCGAATGACATGTGACGAAACGTGCGTGAGCGCCAGAGGTAGCGAATCACGTCGCCAATCGGCGGTGCTTCTTCGCTCGTCACGAGGCCCTCGGAGTGCCCCCTTGGCGGCTCCTTCAGCGTGAACATCACCAACAGAGCCAGCAGCAGACCGGGTGCTCCGACTGCGACGAACGCCGCGCGCCAACCGAGTGTCTGGTCGAGCCAGCCACCGGCCAGGAAGCCGAAGAGAATCCCGACGGGTACGCCAAGCGAAAAGATCCCCAGCGCGGTGGCGCGTCGCTCGGGTGGGTAGTAGTCGGAGATGATCGAGTGCGAGGGAGGGGAGCCGCCCGCCTCGCCGACTCCGACCCCGACCCGGTAGGCGAGCAGGACAGCGAAGCTCGAGGCCGTCCCGCAGAGCGCCGTCATGCCGCTCCAGATCACGAGGCAGATCGCGATGACCTTCTTGCGCGAGAAAACGTCCGCGAGGCGAGCGATCGGTACGCCCAGGGTCGCGTAGAAGATTCCGAATGCCGTGCCGGACAGGAGGCCGAGCTGAAGATCGCTGAGGCCCAGATCCCGCTTGATCGATTGGAGCAGGATCGAGAGGATCTGCCGATCGATGAAGTTGAAGATGTAGACGAGAGTCAGGAGGCCGAGCGCATAGCGGAGATAGCCCGGGGAGAAGGAAACAGGCGCTGATGAGTCCGAAGCCGGGTCGCGGTCACTCATCGCAGGCCCGCTCGGCCATTCGAAATGATTCGATCTTCATATGCAACTCCCTCAGTGATTGATCGCTGCCTCGATGTCGACCGCGGGGCCGACGCCTTCGGGCTCCCGAATCGAATCCACCATGCGCTGCACCTCGGCGGAAGGCGGCGGGAAGAATGGGGTGAGTCCGAGAGTTACTGCGAAATTCAACACCATCCCCACGCTTCCGATCCCCTGCGGCCCGATTCCGAAGCACCAGTTGGGCATGTCGCCGTACACGCTACCGAGGATGTAGATCGCAGTGAAGCTGATTCCCGCGATCATTCCCGCGACGGCGGGGATCGTCGAGACCCGCTTCGAAAAAATGCCCAGGGTGAGGGCCGGAAAGAAGCTCGCCGCCGCGAGGCCGAACGCGAAGGCCACCACCTGGCTCACGAAGCCGGGCGGGAAGATGCCGAAGAGGCCGGCAATGATGACCGCCAGGCCGATCACGGCGCGGCCCACGAGGAGTCTCTGGGCCTCGCTCGCCTCCGGGTTGAGCACGCGGTAGTAGAGGTCGTGGGCAACGCTCGACGAGATGACGAGGAGCAGCCCGGAGGCGGTGGAGAGCGCCGCGGCCAGCCCGCCGGCCGCCATCAGGGCGATGATCCAGTTCGCGAGCCCCGCCATCTCCGGGCTGGCCAACACGATGATGTCCCGGTCGGGTCCCGAGAGGTTCATCTCACGTAGTCGCTCACGGCCGTCGACTCCGGATTCGCCACCGGTGCTGAGCCAGGTTGCGTGCTGGGCGCGCAGCTCGGCCACCTCGCTGGAGCTCAGCTTGCCGGCGCGGAAGAGTTCGTTGCGATCGGCCTTGTCGCCACCAAAGTACTGAACCCGCCCGTCGCCATCGTCGAGCCACATCACCAGCCCCGTTCGGCTCCAGTTCTGGTACCAGCTCGGCAGCTCGTCGGCCTGCTTCTCGTGCAGGCTCTGGATCATGGTGTAGCGGGCGAACGCCGCAGTCGCGGGTGCAGTGAGGTAGAGCAGGGCGATGAAGAAGAGCGCCCAGAACCCACTCCAGCGCGCGGCGTCCACCGTCTTTACCGTGTAGAAGCGAACGATGACGTGGGGCAGACCCGCGGTGCCCGCCATCAGGGCGAGGGCGGTGCAGAAGACGTTGATCTTGTCCCAGCCCCCCACGAAGGGTTCCGTATAGCTCGCGAAGCCGAGATCCGCGTGGATCTGATCGAGCTTGTCGAGCAGCGGCACCCCCTCGCCGACCAGGCTCGCTCCCATTCCCACCTGGGGCAGGGCGTGGCCGGTGAGCTTGATGCTGATGGCGATTGCGGGAATCAGGAACGCAGTGATGAGGACCCAGTACTGGGCCACCTGGGTCCAGGTGATCCCCTTCATTCCGCCGAGGGTCGCATAGACGAAGACGATCGCCATCCCGATCACGACTCCGACGGTGATGTCCACCTCGAGGAAGCGCGAGAAGACGATGCCGACTCCACGCA
>CBDUYG010000510.1:0-3416 GCA_965371385.1 uncultured Myxococcales bacterium
CTCGGGGCGGATTCCCTCGACATCGTCGAGCTGGTGATGTCCCTCGAAGAAGAGTTCGACATCGAGATACCCGACGACGACGCAGAGAAGATCCAGACCATCGGCGATGCCATCGCCTACGTGAAAGATCGAAGCGGGAGCTGATCCGAGTGTCCACCGAGAAGGATCCCAACCGGCGCATCGTCGTGACCGGGATCGGCTGTGTGACGCCCCTCGGTCTCGACGTTGCCTCGACCTGGGAGGCCGCGTGCGCCGGCCACTCCGGCGTGTCGGAGCTCACGCGTTTCGACTGCGAGGGTTATCCCGTCCGGATTGCGGCCCAGCTCCCCGCCTCGGTGGAGCTGCCGGGCATCGCGTCGAAGGAGATCCGGCGCATGGATCCCTGTGTGATCTACGCGATGGCGGCTTCGATGGAGGCCGTCGAGAACTCTGGCCTCGTGATCGACGATTCCAATCGCAAGCGAATCGGGGTCGCAATCGGCTCGGGCATTGGCGGCATGTCGACCCTCCTCGACAACCACGACGTTCTGGGTGAGAAGGGTCCGCGTCGGGTCTCGCCCTTCACGATTCCCTTCTGCATCTCGAACATGCCCGGCGGCTATGTCTCGGTTCACTATGGCCTCGGCGGTCCCAACTTCTGCCACGTCAGCGCTTGCGCATCTGGAAGCCACGCGATCGGCGAAGCCTCGCACTTGATTCGCCGAGGCCAGGCCGACGTGATGCTGGTCGGCGGCACCGAAGCACCGATTACCGGGGTCACCGTGACGGGCTTTGCCGCGATGAAGGCGCTCTCGACCCGGAACGATGAGCCCGAGCGGGCGAGCCGCCCCTTCGATCGGGGGCGCGACGGCTTCGTTCTCGGCGAAGGGGCGGGAGTCCTGGTGCTCGAGACCCTGGCCCACGCCGAGGCGCGAGGTGCGACGATTCGAGCGGAGATCCTCGGATACGGAGCCTGCGCGGACGGCAGCCACATCGTCCAGCCGCCGGAAGACGGCGAAGGCGCCTCGCGCTGCATGGGGCTGGCGCTCGAGAGCGCCGGGCTCGAGCCCGGCGCGATCGACTATGTCAACGCCCACGCGACCAGCACGCCGGCCGGGGATCCGCCCGAGGTGCGAGCCCTGAGGCGAGTGTTCGGTGACGGGCTGAAGAGCCTGCCGGTCTCCGCCACCAAGTCGATGACGGGCCACTTGCTCGGCGCGGCCGGCGCGGTCGAGGGCATCCTGACGATTCGGGCCCTCGAGACGGGCCTGATTCCGCCGACCATCAATCTCGACGATCCGGATCCGGAGTGCGAGCTCGACCACGTCGTCGCCAAGGCGCGCGAGGCGAAGTTGCGGATCGCCCTCTCGAACTCTTTCGGCTTCGGGGGCACGAACTCCACGCTGATCTTCGGGGCCTGATCCGGCTGGTGGCCTCGATTCATGGGCTTCGATCGCCGCGACGGAGAGCTTCCCGCGTCATGTCCATGCGTCGCAGCCCGAGGTCGCTATGTTGTAGGCCCGATCGGGAGTTCGGGCTCCGTTCGAGCACGACCCGGAGAACGAGCACGACCCAGAGAGATCGTGAGAGGTAGCAGGGCGCATGCGAGCATCGAGCAACGAATCGGTAGAGTCGGCAGAGTCGGCAGAGTCGCTAGAGGAGGAGGTCGTAAGCGATTTCTCGGGCAGCCTCACGCCCCACCTGGATGACCTGGACCCCGATATCTCCGCCCTGATCCGGCAGGAGGCGAAGCGCCAGGGCCTCTCGCTCGAGCTGATCGCATCCGAGAACTTCGTCTCGGACGCCGTGCTCGAGGCGGTCGGGTCGGTCCTCACCAACAAATACGCCGAGGGATATCCCGGTCGCCGCTACTACGGCGGCTGTGAGGTGGTGGACGCGGTCGAGCAGCTCGCGATCGATCGGGCGAAGGAGCTCTTCGGCGCGGACCACGCGAACGTTCAGCCCCACTCGGGCTCTCAGGCGAACGCGGCGGTGTATTTCGCCGCGCTCGATATCGGCGACACGATCCTCGCGATGAACCTCGATCACGGCGGGCATCTCACCCACGGCAGCCCCGTCAACTTCTCGGGCAAGACCTACGAGATCGTCCCCTACGGAGTGAGCGAGCGGGACGAGCGCATCGATTACGACGTGCTGCGCAAGCTGGCCCTGGAGCACCGTCCCAAGCTGATCCAGTGCGGCGCGACGGCCTACTCGCGCATCATCGACTTCGATGCCTTCCGCTCGATCGCGGACGAGGTCGGGGCCATTCTCTTCGCCGATATCGCCCACATCGCAGGCCTGGTGGCGGCCGGCGTGCATCCGAGCCCGATCGGCAAGGCCCACATCGTCACCACCACCACCCACAAGACCCTGCGCGGCCCGCGCGGCGGTCTGATCCTGTGCGACGCCGCGTGGCAGAAGAAGATCGACAGCGCGATCTTCCCCGGCAATCAGGGCGGGCCGCTCATGCATGTGATCGCCGGCAAGGCGGTGGCATTCAAGGAGGCTCTGACTCCCGAGTTCAAGCGCTACAACGCCCAGATCGTCTCCAACGCGAAGGCGATGGCAGACGCCTTCCTCGGCAGGGGATACACCGTGGTCTCGGGCGGAACCGACAATCACCTCTTCCTGCTCTCGCTGCGGGATCGCGACACCACGGGCAAGGCGGCCCAGATCGCCCTCGACCGCGCGGGCATCACGACCAACAAGAACATGATTCCCTTCGATCCCCGCAAGCCGATGGTGACGTCGGGGGTGAGGCTCGGGACTCCGGCGGTGACGACCCGGGGCATGGGCGAGCCCGAGATGGTCGAGATCGTCGGCCTGATCGATCGGGTGCTGCAGCACCCGGGTGATGTCGAGCAGCTCGACGCGATCCGGCGCGAGGTCGAGGAGCTGTGCCGGCGCTTTCCGCTCTACACCCAGCGCTGGAGCGATCGGGACTGAGTCGTGCGATGCCCCTTCTGCTCTGATGAGGAGAACCGGGTGGTCGACACCCGGGTCGCTCGCGACGGTGATGAGATCCGCCGGCGCCGCGAATGCGAGGAGTGCGGTCGTCGATTCACCACCCGTGAGCGCGTCGAGACGGTCCTGCCTCGCGTCATCAAGCGCGACGAAAGGCGCGAGGACTTCGATCGACGCAAGCTCCTGGTCGGCATCGAGGCCGCGTGCGTGAAACGGCCCGTCAGCGCGGACGCGATCGAGCGGCTGCTCGACAGCATCGAAAAGACGATCCAGGAGACCGGCGAGAAGGAAGTCACGAGCGAGGAGATCGGCCGGCGCACCATGCTCGGTCTGATCGATCTCGATCACCTCGCCGCCGTGCGCTTTGCCTCGGTCTTCCACGACTTTCAGAGCGGAGAGGACTACACGGCCTTCTTTGCGGCCCTGGACGCCGGCGAGAACCCCTTCGAATGAAGGCTCCACAACGAAGG
>CBDUYG010000511.1:0-3399 GCA_965371385.1 uncultured Myxococcales bacterium
CTGCCCCCTACCCGGCCGCTACAGATCGATCATCAGATGGCGACTCAGGTCACCCATCAACTCGGGAATCATCTTGCGCTCGCTGAAGCGCCAGCGTCCCTCGACTCTCTCGAAGCGATCGTGATAGCGGCCCGCGATGATGGGCTGCAGAGGGAAGCCGGGAAGCGCTTGAAAGACCGTGAAGTAGGCGCGCGACGTCGCCAATCCTGCCTCCTCGTCCACCTCGATGATGGCGTTCGTCGTGACGTGCTTCGTATTCGGAGTTCCATTCTCGTAGAGGCGCGTGGCCTTCGCATAGATCGCGAGCGCTGCCTCGCGTCCTCCGGGCCCGGGCTCTGCGCCCGGCGCCGTGATCACTGCGTCGGCGAATAGATCCGCGACCCCCTCCAGATCCCCGAGATCGATTCGCTCCGCGTAGACGTAGAGAAGATTCTCGATCTCGCTGCGGCTGTCTCCCAAGTCACGTCCTCCCTTTTCTTCCGGCTCCGACTCGGCTCGTCCGGTCGAGTACAGAGTCTACCGCTGCCCTGAGCGTGCAAAACCAGGGTTCAAGGCGCCACATCGGTCCGCCGAAATGGAGAGAGGAATCGGCACGGATCCGATCCGGCCGGGAGCGGTACTCCGCGCGGGAGGTTGCCAGGGAATGAGTTCGTCCATCCATGAAAAGCGAGTAGAGGGCTCGGCGAATCCCCCTGCGATGCTCGCCCTGGGATTCGCGCTTGCCTTCGTGCTCGCCGGCTCCGCCGGCGCCCGCCCACCGGCCGACGTCCAGAAGCTCGAGGACGCGCGGCTCGCGATGCGAGACGGGGATTGCGCGCACGCAGTGGAAGTCCTCGCGACGGTCACACCGACACGCAAGTCCAGCACGCGCTGGCTCGAAATCGCAGCTCAGGCCCACGAGTGTGCGGGCCAACTCCGCCAGGCCGCCCAGCTCTACCGCCACCTCGACCGTCGCCTTCCGGCCAGTGCCGAGCGCAGCCTCAGGATCGCAGATCTGGAAGAAGGCAGGCGCTCGATTCCGGCCCCGGAAGCCCCTTCCCAGCCCGCGAGCCTGGCGAAGAGTGTCGCGTGGGACCCCGATCCGACGCCGGCTCCCCCGGCCCGCATCGATCCGGGCCCGATCTCGATCCAGGGGCGCTGGTCCACCGCAGGCCGACCGGCGGAGGATGGCTACTTCGGCGAAACCTATCTGCGCCGACTGAAGCTCGAAGTCGAGCGCGACCGGGCGAACCTGCGAGGCCGGGTCTTCGTCGAGCCCGAGCTCGGAAGCGACAAGTACCTGGACGGCAGAGTCCAGTGGTACGAGGCCAAAGCGCGCGGGATCGTGAAGAGAGATCGAGTCGATGTCAGCGGTGTCTGCGTTCCCAGGATCTGGAGCCTCGAGAAGGCCGGTGTCGTGAATGGGGAAGAGATCCCCTTCTCGGGATCCTTCGTCTTCGTGGGAGACCCCGAGAGCCTCACTTACGAAGGGGATCAAGCGATCGACGTGCCCTGCGGCATCGACTTCGGTCGCGTCTTCCGTTCGTCCCTGGCCGCGCGGCGCTGAGCCCGACGGGCTCGTTTCGAGTCGAGAGACCGAACCGGGGAGAGGCTCACGAGCTGGCCTCTCGTCCAACGGGAGCGCAATCCGCGCGCCTTCCGTGGAATGGAACGAGCGGTCCAGTTGGGGCCGTAGGCCACCGACCCGCCGCCGAGACGCCACTCTTCGTCCACTCTGGTGTCGCGGGCCTGCAGACGACTCCTCCGCCGCCGGCGACTCCGGGGCCGTCTCTGGGAAAGCCGGGCCCGGCTCTCCCGCCCGGGGGCTGCAGGTTCTATACTGCGCTCGCCGACCCGATCCGAACCTTCTCGCGAATGCCCACAGATTCGGAGCCGGAACCGCGAGCAAAGGGCCACCCACTGGAACGTCCGGGCACTGATCGAAACACCCTGACCTCACCTTTCCCGAAGGACTATTCGCATGAGCAATGACAGAGCCGAAGCCTATCTCCGGGAATGGAAGCAGATGGAGGATTGCGCCGAAGCCATGATGCCGCTGGTGGGACATCTCTATCGTGAGCACGGCGTCATCATCACCTGCTACGGCCACTCCCTCGTCAATCGCGGCCCCATGGACATCATCAAGTTCCACCAGTTCGCCTCGCAGATGGAGGGCAATAAAATCACCGTCGTCGATTCCCTCCCCCTGCTCGAGGCCGTGCGCGCCCTCGACCTCGCTCCGGCGCGGATCGACATCGGTAACTTCTGCACTCACTACCGCAACGAAGCCAACGGTCGCAATCTCGAGGACTACATCCGCGACGAGCTCGCCTCGGTCACGACGGGCCCCAAGCCGATCCTCGAGCGACCCCAGGATGTCGTTCTCTACGGATTCGGCCGCATCGGCCGGCTGGTGACCCGCATCATGGTCGGCAAGGCGGGCGGCGGTGAGAACCTGCGACTGGCGGCCTTCGTCGTTCGCCGGGGCGGTGAAGACGACCTCGCCAAGCGAGCCGGGCTGCTGCGTAGGGATTCGGTTCACGGCCACTTCAGTGGCAGCGTGATGCTCGATGAAGAGGAGAACGCACTCGTCGCCAACGGCAACATGATTCGGGTGATCTACTCGGACGCGCCGGAGAAGGTCGACTACACCCGGTACGGAATCCAGGACGCCATCGTGGTGGACAACACCGGCCTGTGGCGGGATCGCGAGGGCCTCGAGCGCCACCTCAAGGCTCCGGGGGTCTCCAAGGTTCTCCTCACGGCTCCGGGCAAGGGAGACATCCCGAACATCGTCTATGGCGTGAACCACCAGGGAATCAAGGAGATGGGGCCCATCCTCTCGGCTGCGAGCTGTACGACGAACGCGATCGTGCCGGTGCTGAAGACGGTTCACGAGATCTACGGAATCGATCACGGTCACGTCGAGTCGTGTCACTCGTTCACGAACGACCAGAACCTGATCGACAACTATCACCCGAAGGCGCGGCGCGGTCGCAGCGCGGCGATGAACATGGTGATCACGTCGACCGGAGCGGCGAGCGCGGTGGGCAAGGCGATTCCGGAGCTCGACGGCCGATTCACGGGAAACTCCGTGCGGGTTCCGACTCCGAACGTCTCGCTCGCCATCCTGCAACTCGAGCTGGAGCGTGAAGCGAGCGTGGACGAGCTGAACGCTCATCTGCGGCGGGCCTCCCTCGAAGGCGAGCTGGTGAACCAGATCGAGTTCGTGAACTCGGACGAGGTCGTTTCGAGCGATTTCGTGGGGAGCCGGTTCGCGGGGATCGTGGATGCCTGCTCGACGATCACCCAGGGAAAGAGCTGCGTGCTCTACATCTGGTACGACAACGAGTTCGGGTATAGCCGGCAGGTCGTCCGGGTGCTCGAGGATCTCGCCGGGCTGGTCAGGCCGACGTTTCC
>CBDUYG010000512.1:0-3390 GCA_965371385.1 uncultured Myxococcales bacterium
CGACGCCCTCGACGCCTTGCCCGATCGCTGTTGGGCGACGCGGGAGAGGGGAGAGGGATCTCGAGAATGAGGCTCGACGATGTACCGGGCAAGGGGCGCAGAAGAGGGGAGGACGACCGCGTGAGCGAAACGCGGGGCGTTCCCTTCGTGCTCCTTCCCGGCGCGATGCGAGCCCTGGCGTCGGGAGCTCTCTCGCTTTGCCTGGGACTTCCGTGCCCGGCGATCGCCGACTCCCACGATTCGAGTCCCGCAGCAGGATCGGGCGCCCCGGCTTCGCCGACTACCGAGATCGTTCGCACTCCGGCCGAGTCCCTGCGCTATGCCCGCTTCCTGGAAGAGGGGCGGAGCCGGGAGCCGAACCTGGCCGAGGCCATCCGTCACTACGAGATCGCAGCCCGCTCCGGCTTGGCCGGTGCCCAGCTCGCCCTGGGCCTGCTCCTCACGGGCGCCGACCCGGCTGTAGCGCGCGACGCCGCAGCGAGCGCTGAGTGGTTCCGCCTGGCCGCGAAACAGGATGACGACGAAGCCCAGTACTTTCTCGGCCTTGTCTACGAGCTTGGCGAAGGCATCGATGCGAGCCCCGGAATTGCCTTCGAGTGGTATCGCCGCTCGGCCAGCCAGGGGCATGCACGGGCGATGCTCGGTCTGGCCCGGATCAGCGCCCAGGGCGAGGGGCCCATGCGCGACCTCGCCAAGGCCCACGCCTGGAACCAGCTGGCCGCGACCCAGGGCGAGGAAGAGGGCAGGCTTCGGGCCCGAGAGCTCGCAGGGCGGATGAGCGCCGAAGAGCTCGCCCGGGCCGATGGGCTCGCGAAGGCTCTCCACGAGCGATACGGCGGAGGAGACCCGCTTCCGGAGGCGCGTTGAGGGATTTCGATCGACGGCTGGAATCCGCAACCGTACCCGCATCCGCATCCGCATCCGCATCCGCATCCGTACCCGGGACCGAGCCCTCGAAGCCGAGCTGCTTCTCGCAGCACCCCGATGCCCCTCGGCCGGTTTCAGGATCCGTCGCTCTCGCTCTCGTTCCCCGTCACTGGAGTGAAGGCCGCGAGCATGGACTGCATCATTTCTTCATCGCTGGTGGCGCGCCAGGCGGTCAGGAGACCTTCCCCCATCGGGTCACAGGCGTTGCGCAAGGGCGCCTCGCCGGAGAGGATCGCATCTGCGATCGCGCGGGCCGCCGTTTCGGCGGGCGTCGTGAGTCCGGCACTGGCCGCGCGGCCTTCGCGCACCTTCTCGGCCTGGGGCCGATACTCGTCGAAGCGCGCCGCCTCGGGGAGGTGGCTCGAAGCGGCGAGCATGTCGGTCTCGATCGCGCCGGGCATGATTTCCACGATGCGAATGCCGAAGGCTGCCAGCTCGCTGCGCAGGGATTCTCCCAGTGCGCTGACCGCCGCCTTGCTCGCGCGGTAGACGGCGAAGAAGGGCATCGGCACGAGGGTCGAGCACGAGGTGATGTTGCAGATCACGCCGCCTCCCGAGGCGCGCAGCTCGGGGATGGCCCGGCGCGTGACCTCGATCAATCCGAAGACGTTGGTCTCGAAGATCCGCCGCCACTCCGCGACGGGAGCGTGCTCGACGGGTAGGTTCTCGCCCTCGATTCCGGCGTTGTTGACGAGCACCCGCAGGCCGCTCGGAATCTGGATCGAGGCGGGATCTTCGACGTCGAGGCGCAGGCAGCGCAGCCGGCCTCCGCGCCGGGCCGCCTCCTCCCGAAGATCCTCGCCGGACTCCGGGCGGCGCATCGTGGCCACGACCTCGAAGCCCCGGGATGCCAATTCGAGGGCGGTTGCGCGGCCAAGGCCTCGGCTGGCGCCGGTTACCAGGGCGACCCCCTCGGCTTTCACCGACGTCATCGCGGAACCTCCGGCGCTCCCGTCTCGCTCGGTACGAGTGCGGCCCGTTCGGGGAGTGGCCCGCTCACGAACGGGCCCTGCGGGCCCGGCGGCCGGTAGAGGGGAGTCTGCGACACGACCCGTACCTCAATCGCCCGGAAGTTGTTCGTGCATGCGGTCGACCGAGTCGATGTACTCATCGATCAGCCGATCCATCACCACCCGGGTAGGCAGGACTTGATTCATGCTGCCCACGATCTGACCGACCGGGTTGAAGGCCACGTCGGCCGACTTCTCGGCGTATTTGTGGGTGCGCACGACCATGTCCATGGTGACCATGCCCTGCATCGGCATCGGGAGCGGCTTCGGGTTGCCCTCCTTCTCCCAGGCCTCGGTCCAGTCGTTCTTCAGCATGCGGGCCGGCTTGCCGGTGACCGAACGCGAGCGAACGGTGTCGCGGCTGGTCGCGCCGAGCAGGGTCTCCTTCAGGGCCATCGGTGTGGATGACTCCTTTACCGTGAGCCAGATGGATCCCGACCAGGTGCCCGCTGCGCCCAGCGCCATCGCGGCTGCGATCTGACGACCGGAGCCGATTCCGCCTGCGGCCAACACGGGCGTCGGCGCGACGGCGTCGATCACCTCGGGCCAGAGCACGATCGAGCCGACTTCGC
This sequence comes from uncultured Myxococcales bacterium, assembly GCA_965371385.1. GTDB lineage: Bacteria > Myxococcota_A > UBA9160 > UBA9160 > UBA4427 > CBDUYG01. The sequence continues at coordinate 2,510 of CBDUYG010000512.1, forward strand.
CCGTATGACCACCGCCCTCGTGACCCTGGGCGATGATGATGTCGAGGCCGGCGGCCTTGTGCGCAAGGGCCTGCTTCGGGCTGCCGCAGAGCGCCGCGACCTTGCGGCCCGAGTCGTGGATCTGCTCGATGATGTCCGCGGGCGGTGTCCCCAGGGCGTTCGCGATCAGCTTCACCTTGGGATGGCTCAACGCGACCTCCACCTGGGGTGTCGCGGTGGCGAGGGTCCAGCCGAGCAGGCTGTGATGCTGATCCTCCGGCGGGAGCTCGGGTACGCCGTGATCCGCCAGGATCTTTGCGGCGAACTCGCGGTGCTCCGTGGGAATGTTGGATTCGAGCTGGGCCTCGAGCTTCTCGGGATCGAGCTCGCCCATTCCTTCGTACTTGTTGGGAATGACGGTATCGACGCCGTAGGGGTGATCGCCGATGTGTTCATCGATCCATTGGCACTCGGTCTCGAGCTCTTCCGGGCTGAAGCCGACCGCTCCGAGCACGCCGAATCCACCGGCCTTGCTGACGGCCACGACCACGTCCCGGCAGTGGGTGAAGGCAAAGATCGGATATTCGATGTCGAACATGTCGCATAGCTCGCTACGCACCGTGAAGACCTCCATGTTGACAGCCCGCGCAGTCTAGCCTGACCGGCTCGGCATTGCGCTCGGCTTCGAGTGACTTCGCGCGCTTCACATGGCCTGCTCTGTACCGTTCAGTGCGATGCTCGAGCCGGAGGTCCCACGAGAAGATGCGTGGCCGAGACGAGGTAGACTCCGGATCGGGGAGGATCGATTGAATGAAGATCGAACGTTCGGTGCTGGTGTCACTCGCTCTCGGGACTGTCGCAGTGCTCGCCGGCCTCGCGGCCCATCCTGGAGCCTCTCCGGC
>CBDUYG010000513.1:0-3386 GCA_965371385.1 uncultured Myxococcales bacterium
CTCGCGTGGAAGGAGGTGCTCAAGAATCAAGCGCACGATTCGATCTGCGGATGCTCGCGGGACGAGGTCCACGATCAGATGGCCCCTCGCTTCGACAACGCCCGCGAGCTGGCGGACCAGACGGCCCGTCGCTGCCTCGAGCGGATCGCGGGGCTCGGCCCCGACCGCAACTCTCCATGGAGCGACGAGTTCGACGTGATGGTCGCCAATCCCTCGCCGCGAACCCGGACCGACGTCGTTCGCTTCCCGCTCGACTTCCACCCTTTTGTCGTCCCGAACCCCAACCCGATGGAATCCATGCACCCGACGGTCATGCAGGATCTGGGGGCGATGAGGTTCACCGCCAACGGCGTGGCCGCCAGGCTCGTTCCCGCCGAGACAGGACGAATGAAGCTGCTCCCCGACCGGGGAGTCTTCGACCTCGAGTTCGTGGCGCACGACGTCCCCGCGATGGGGTTCCAACGCATTCAGATTCGGCGAGCCTCCGACGATATCGACGCGGACGACCATGTCGAGGAAGTGAGGCCCGGAGATTCCGAGGCCTCGATCGAGGTGGACGCTGTGCGGGTCAGCCTGCTCGGAGACGGGCGCTTCGATGTTTGCATCGCAGACCGCGTATTTCACGGACAGGGCGGGCTCGAGAACACCGGCGATCGCGGTGACACCTACGACTACGATGAGGTCTGCGAGGGCCCGGGCCTCGAGCTCGAATCCGTGTCGGCCGAGCGGCGGCGCCATCCGAGCGGAGTCTGCGAGCTTCGCGTAACGAGGCGTTTCAACATGCCGGCACGGCTCACGAGCTCACGCGAGGAGCGCTCCAGCGAGAGCGTCCCGCTGGAGGTAGAGACGCTTCTGCGAATCGTTCCCGGTGCCGCCCGTGTCGACATCGACCTGCAAATCGAGAACGCTGGGGAGGACCACCGGCTGCGCATGCTCTTCCCGGTGAGTGGAGCTGTCGATCGCTTCGAGGCCGCGACGACCTTCGACGTCATGCAGCGCACTCCCGGCCCGTGCGGTGAGGAGGGCTGGGTGCAGGCCCCGCCGGCGACCTTCCCGCATCAGGGCTTCGTCCACGCGAACGGGCTCAGCGTGGTGGCGCCGGGGCTCCCCGAGGCCGAGCTCATCCCAGGATCGCCGGGCAGCATCGCCATCACGCTGCTGCGATGTGTCGGCTCGCTCTCGCGTCCCGACCTGCGCAGCCGACCGGGTCCGGCAGGACCGGGAACCGACACGCCCGGTGCTCAGTGCGCCGGCCCCCTCGTGGCCCGGCTCTCCCTCTTCGAGGGGCTCGACCCGGCACGCGCCCGCGAAGCCGAGCTCGGACTCCGGGCAGTCGCATGCGGCGATGAGCCGCTCACGCCAGAAGCTGAGCCGCTCCTGGAAATCGAACCGTCGAGCCTGCTCCTCTCGGCGTTCAAGCCCGCCGAGAGCGGTGAGGGTGTCGTACTTCGCATCCTCAACCCAACCGACACTCCCCAGCAGGCCCGCATCATCCTCGGCTTTCCCTTCGAGCGAGTGGAGGGGCTGCGTCTCGATGAGGAGCGCGAAGCGTTCCCACTCTCACGAGATGGATCGACACTTTCCTTCTCTGTGCCGGCCCATACGCTGCGAACCCTGGGCATCTATTGAGGGGCAAGTCGTAGCGGACCCACGACCTCGGGCGGCTCCCTGGTCGCCGGCCCCCGGAAACACACCAGCTCAGTTTCCGCTCATGGAAACACCCAGATCGCCGGCGAGTCGGGCGATGAATGGCTGGTAATGGCGCCACCTGGAAACGGAACGTCCACACACGGGCTGGCGGACTTGCATGAAACTCGCCGTCTTGACTTCTCGCTCAGTCCTGTGGAAATCGAGTAGCGCGTCTTCCCAGTCGAGCCCCAGGAAAGCCATCATCCGGCGCGACTCTGATTCCTGATCAGCGACGAGCCGCTCATAGTCCAGAACGAATATCCTGTCGGAATACAATTGTTGCCAATGTTGCATGATCCGTTGGCAATCCAGATAGAACTGCGCCAGGGCGCCCAGATCAAAGCTGTAGTCCTGGCCACGGCTGAAATTCTGGAAATAGCACGACAGACAGGTATCCAGGGGATCGCGGCGAGTGTGTATCACTCGCGCCCCAGGCAACATGTCGAAGATGAAGCCGAGGTGCTGAAAATTGAGCGGGTGCTTGTCGATGATGCGCTGAGGATTGCACCCATCACGACCCGCCAACCTCGCCAATTGCTGCAGATAACGCTTCCCAAGGCCCTGGTAATGCGCAGGCTCGAGTCCTTCTACGCACATCCGATAGCGACGATGAGCCGGATCGAGCGTTTGGCAATGGGAAACGATACCTGCGATATCTCCCAACTCACCGGCCCCGTATACCCCGGAATGGCTGGCGAGGATCTGTTCGACCAGGCTGGTCCCCGAGCGCGGCATACCGACGATGAACACCGGTAGATCGCTCGCCGGACTGGGCGCCTGGCGCGCACGGTCCGGACCATGGTGATACAGAATCTCCCGGATCAAGGTCCGTTGACGCTGCACATCGAATCGCCGCCCTGCCAGATCATTGGCATGTTGGAAGTGCTCGAAGGCCTGAGGGTAGTCTCCGGTACCGTCGAACATCTTGCCCAGGGCAAAATGCAAATGACTCTTGACCCTGTCATCGAGCTCCGAGTTGTTCGTTTGTTCGCGCGCCAGAGCAAAGAGCGAATCGCCTTCGTCGATTTTGACGATTTCGACCAATCCCTGGCAGGCCTCGCCATAATCGGGTTTCAACCGCAATGCCTCACGATACGCCAGTCTTGCTTCATCAACTCGCCCACAGCGTCGATACAACGCGGCGATATTGTGATGAAATGCCGGCTCATCGGCTCGCAGAGCAATCGCCCGGTTGATCAGGTCGATTGCCGTGGAGGTTCGATCCTGCTGCATGCGGAGTAGCCCCAACAGATGCAGGGCATCGTGATTGTCCGGTTTTTCATCGAGCAAGGCCTGGTAGATCGTCTCGGCCCGGGCAAGCCCACCCTCGACCTGCAAGTCCATCGCCTCGCGCAGTGTGTCCTTGATACGTGTCAAGACCTCAACCTGTTTCGCATTTGAAACCCACTCCTACCGCTGCGAAGATCCGCTTCCATCGGCGCCTGGCAATCCAGAGCGATCCGGCGTTGCATGGACCATGGCGGCGTTTCACAGCGTGGTAAGACGCTCGAGTTGAATCTTCGCAAAGCCCGAGGGTGTCCAGGGAGCTTCGGCCAGCCACTCTCGTGCGATCTGGAGGCTCATGTAGCCGCTCGCGAGCTCGGCGACGCCTGATCCTCGCTGGGGAACCCTCGACGGGCTGCTAGATTGGGGACCCATGCCCACCCATCCCTCCATCTGTCGGTTCTGTTCCGCGT
>CBDUYG010000514.1:0-3384 GCA_965371385.1 uncultured Myxococcales bacterium
CGGTCGAGTCTCCGCAACATCCAGTCGCAGCTTAGGAAATGCGGTTTGGGTGGTCAACGCAACGATGCGCTCCGGGGAGCGGGTGTCTTTGCGACGGGTGCCCGCTTCGACTATTCTGCCTGTTCTGCCTGTCTGACCGAGGGGTTCCACTCCAGCCGAAATCGGCACCCAGCCCAGTCTGATCAGACCCGCATGGCAGTGTGAGAGAGTACCCGCTTCATGGGATGCGTCCTTTTGTCGGTGGGAGCGGTTGGCCACGGGCCAGGCAATGCGCATGAGTCGACTCCTCGCCGCAAACGAAATACGACGGAGAAGAAGCAATGAGCGAGCCCGAACGCGAAAGCATGGAAGTCGACGTCCTCTACGTCGGCGCCGGACCGGCCAACCTGGCCTCCGCCTACCATCTGGTGAAGCAGGTCGAGGCCCACAACGAGGCTGCCGCGGCGCAGGGCGGCAGCGAGATCGAGATGCCGAGCATCCTCGTGATCGAGAAGGCTGCGGAGGTGGGCGACCACCAGCTATCGGGTGCCGTCATCAACCCGAAGGCGATCCAGGAGCTGATGCCCGACTTCGTCGAGCAGGGCTTCCCCACCGAGCACGTCGTGAACGACTCACAGTTTCGCCTCTTCTCACGCGGCGGGAGCATCAAGGCTCCCATCTGCCCCCCGCCCTTCCAGAAGAACGGCTACCACGTCGCCTCACTCAGCAATGTCGTGAAGTGGTTGGCGGCCAAGTGCGAAGAGATGGAGTGCATCGAGATCTATCCCGGCTTCGCCGCGGCCGAAATCCTCACCGAGGGCGATCGCGTGCTGGGCATCCGTACCGGCGAAATGGGCGTCGCGGCGGATGGCAGCCACAAGCCGACTTATCAGCCGGGCATGGACATCCTGGCCCGCGTCACCGTGCTGGGCGAAGGCGTGCGAGGCAGCGTGGCCAAGCAGCTGATCGATCGCTTCGACATGCACGGCATGAATCCCCAGACCTACGAAACGGGCATCAAGGAGATCTGGCGCGTCAAGCCCGAGAAGCACGTGCCCGGGCGCGTCATCCACGGCTCCCTGTTTCCGGAGATGCTCGGTCAGCTCAACGGGATGTGGCTCTACGACATGAAGGACAACCTCGTCTCCTTCGGCTACGTCACCTCGCTCGCCTCCGAGAACCCGAACAACGACCCGCACCGGGATGCGCAGTTCTTCAAGACGACGAAGTTCATGCGCGATCTGCTCGAGGGCGGTGAGCTGATCCGCTACGGCGCCAAGTGCATCCCCACCGGCGGCCTCTACGCCCAGCCGAAGCTCTACTGCAGCGGCGCCATGATCCTCGGCGACAGCGCGAGCATGCTCAACATCATGAAGCTCGCAGGCGTTCACATGGCGATGAAGTCGGGCATGCTGGCGGCGGAGACGATCATCGACGCGCTCGAGCAGGACGACTTCTCGTCCCTGACCCTGGGCGGCTACGCCGAGCGGTTCCGGGACAGCTGGGCCTACCAGGAGCATCTCGAGGGGCGCAACTTCACAGGCTCGAACGAGATCGGCACTCCCTTCGCCATGGGGCTCAACATTCCGCTCATGATGATCACGGGCGGACGCGGGCTGATCGATCCGATCAAGACCCATCCCGCCCACAAGGCGATGAAGAAGATCTGGGAGCTTCCGAGGAGCCTTCAGGTGCCCGAGCCCTTCGAGTTCGACGGGGTCCTCACCTTCAGCAAGGAGCACCTCGTCGGCTTCAGCGGAACCGCTCACGAAGCCGATCAGCCCCATCACCTCAAGGTGGCGGACAAGGAGATCTGCTCGGGCGAGTGCGCCCGGGACTACAACAACCCGTGCGAGAAGTTCTGCCCGGCTGCGGTTTACGAGATGGTGGACAACAAGGAGACCGGGAAGAAGGAGCTCTTCATCCACCACGAGAACTGCGTGCACTGCAAGACGTGCGACATCGCCGATCCCTACCAGATCATCACATGGACGACACCCGAGGGCGGAGAAGGGCCCGACTACAGCCAGATGTAGGCGGAGGATCCGAAGGGGCTCAGGAGCGGGCGACCAGATCGCCCGCCGCCAGACCGGCGCCAAGGGCATCGCGCAGCAACGAGATGCCATCGGCGTCATCGGCGACCAATAGCGCGTTGGCCCGGGTCGAGCTGTCATCCGGGAAGCTCGCGCCGGACTCGTCGCAGACCAGAGCCCCCGCTTCCCTCGAAATCAGCGCTCCGACCCGGCCTCGGATGCTGATTCCCAGACCCGCAGCCTTCCAGCGCAAGCCTGCCCTCACTCCCCTCACGAGCGGCGCCACCGCGACGGCGCCACCGGACGCCGGAGCGACCTCATAGCCGCTCCCGCGCAGATGGGCCCGAACCGACTCCGGCGTGTCGTGCCCGACCATGATCCGCTCTCCCCCGGGCTCGACTCGAGCGCCCCGGGGCGAACGCCCCGCCGCCTCGCAGCGAGCGCCACCACCGCGACTGGCGTCGAAGAAGAGGCCCTCGCGCGGCAGCGCGACCAGCCCCGCCTCGTAGCGCCCTCGAATCTCCAGCCCCACGATCACCGAGTAGGGACCCTTGGATTCGAGATAGGAGTTGAGGGTTCCATCGATCGGGTCGATGATCACCCGTGCCTCACCGGAGCTCGGAAATCGCGCGACGCTCTGCGTATCCTCCTCGGCGGCCAGGCTCACGCGCGGAAAGTGCTCCAGCAATGCCCGTAGGATGACCTCCTGGGCCTCCTTGTCCGCTTCGGTGAGCGCCTGCTTGACGGCACTCTTCTCCTCGAGCTTGGGCATGTTGTGGACCCGCCCTTCGAGCGCGCGGGCGACAGAGGCCGCCTCGCGCATGGCGGGCGAAAGCAGTCGGACGAACTCGCTGAAGGCGACCCCGGCGGGCCAGCTATCGGGCATCCCAACTATCCCGTCGACAAGCCGCGGGGCGGCGAGACCTTGCGAACCCGACCACCGGCTTCGGCTCGGGTAGTGTAGCCGATGCGATCGCGGCCGCCGAAGGCGCCGACCCGCGGGCCATGGGGATTGGGGATTGGGGATTGGCGCCGCCCTCGATGCCGTCGTGCCGGGATCTGGCAGCCCGCTGGGAAATCCCTCGGTCGAGGGTTCTAGCGCAGGCTCGGAGTCGGCAGGGCCGAGGCCGGATGCGGCAGGAGCGCGAAGCCCGACCAGTCTTCGCCCTTCGAATCCTCCGAATCGGCGGTCTGGCTCGGCTCCGCGCTCCTCTGGCCTCACCCCCCGGTGAGTTCACTCGTCTGCCTGGTCACCGCTATCCTTGGCTCTGGGCCTCGGCTTCCGCTTCGGCCCCTAGCCCGAATTATTCATGATCACTCTACTGCGGACGGCAATAGCACTGCATTTTCGGGACCTTCTCACTGCGTCGAT
>CBDUYG010000515.1:0-3376 GCA_965371385.1 uncultured Myxococcales bacterium
CCGAGCGCCATCAGGAGGCAGCCGAAGAGCAGACCTCCGAACACCCACATCAACGTCACCCGCTCTCCCATCAGCTGACCGCGCGAGCTCACCGCGACGAGCAGAAGGGAGCTGTCTTCGATCGGCCTCCATGAGACCAGATTGTCGGATTGGAGGGATTGTCCGCGGCCGGCGTCGTTGCCGCGGACCCGCAGCCGTGCGACATCGTTCGTCCCCAGTATGGATACGTCGCCCCGAAGGAACTTGCCGTTCTCCCGATCGAAGATCATGAGCCGAACCGGAAAGGCGCCTCCTCGGCTCTCGTTCTCGAGACTCTCCAGACCGGCCGCTCCACCCTCGGCATGGACCTGGGTCCCTTCTTCGAGGATCTCGGTCTGCAGAGCCCCGGCCAGCCTCTCGATGGGAATCGCCGAGCGCGTATGCGCCATGAAGACCACGAAGAGCACCGGCACGATGGTGCAAGTGGCGATGACCACCTGGATCTTGGTCACCAGGGAGATCCCGATCGTGAGCGAGGCCCGCTCCTCGGGATCCTCGACCTCGCGGGTCAGGATCTTCTTCAAAGGCCGGATCCATCGCTTCAGCAGGTAGCCTTCGATGATGGCGCCGATCAGCGCGGCCGAGAGGATGGCCACCGTCATCAAAACGGCCGAGTAGAGCCGGAAATCGCTGGACCCGATCCACATCGCCACGACCGCGGCAAGGGCGGGCAGCGCAAAGAAGACGAAGCCCTGGGCCAGGACTCTTCTCGGGAGATTCGCGACGCGCTCGAAAGCGGCTCGCACCTCCTCTGGAGTGGCGCCTTCTTCGCTTCGGCGGCAATCGAGCCAATGAGCGATGGGTGCAATCGTCTTCGAATTGACCCACGCGCTGATCGGCGTGGCGGGGAGCGAAATCCCCACCACGACCCAGGCGAGCAGGACGACCTGATCCCTGGGAAGACGGAGCAGCGCAACCAGATACGCGATTACGACGATTGCAGTCGATGTCCCGCAGACGCTGACGATGGCGATGAAGCGCCTTCGAAAAACGGACCCTGTGGGCAAGGTTCCAGCCGTCAAGTATTCCTCCGCCCCGCATTCATCTCCCGAGCCGTGGCGAGCGGCTCGTGGGATCGATCGCGTATGGAAAAGCCCGGGCGAGACCCGCAGCGGCGGCCCACGTCTCGAAGCTCCAATGACTCCTTATCGGCGGATTTGCAGACCACTTCAATCCACCAGCCGAAGCGGGCGCTTCGAAACCGAGCTGCAGAGCCCTCGCCGGCTCATGCGCCCGCAGCCATGTGGCGCTTCCGGCGCCTCCCATCCGCCGAGCTTCAGTCCCACGCGAAGGGTTGCAGTGGTGCTGAATTTTCTACTCCGGCCGCTCACGACGTGCGAATGGCGTGGACTGCGATAGGTTCCCGGAATCGGGGTCGTAGTCATAATGGGGGGTGGGATCATGTCGTCGGAGAAGTCGGAAGCGAGTTCCGTCGCTGGGGCCGGTAGAATGCCCGGCGAACTGGCGGGTGAGGAAGGATCCATGCCGAAGCAGGCGAAGCCTCGCATCAAGTGCGCCAGGTCGCTGGAGAGTCTCGAGACGCTTCTCGATTCGATTGCATCGGGTGTGACGCCGAAGCCCGAGTGGATCCGAACCCAGGGCGAATGCCGGCTCGACAAGCTCGACCCCGCAGCGCTCTCCCACATCCTCACCCGGCTCCACTCCAGCGTGCTGCGCGGCTTCAAGGCGAAGAACGTCAAGATCAAGGGGAAGAAGTCCCGCTCGAAGTTCTGGCGCACGGTGGCCCGCCACGGTTTTCACGACTTCTCCGACTTCGGCTGGACCAAGTGCTACGACTCACCCTTCGTGGCCAACTACGACTACATCACCCCCTATCGCAAGGGCGGACTCGAAGCCATCGACCCCTACATGGTCTACTCGGCGGTACTGGGAACCCACGACTACAGCGTGGAGGATTTCGTCAAGACGAATCTCTGCCAGGGCGTGGACACCATCCTCGAACCGATGTCCGGAACCGCCGAGTTCTGTTACCACGGCCACTTCCGCTATCCGGAGTTCCGCTATCTGATGTTCGACCTCGACGAGGACGCCAGGCGCCACGTCGAGGCGCTGCCCTGGCTCGAGGGCGTCGAGCGTCAGTACGTGATCGCCAATGTGCTCGACGAGGAGATCTGGCAGCACGCCAAGAGCTACACCTCGAACCGCTCGCTCTGCTACATCGGCAAGCAGAGCCATCACCTCTTCGATGCCAAGCAGCTCTACCGGCTGCTCGACATCGCGACCCGTCACGTCGATTACTTCATGCTCGAGACTCCCCAGGTTTCCCTGGTCTCCGATATGGACGACGCAGACGATCTGACTCGGCCGGAGATGGAGGATGCAGGCTTCGAGACCCATCTGATCAACGAGGACGACGGCACGCCGAACTCCTTTACGAATCAGATGTCGTTCCGCCTGGATGTCTCGGACGACAAGGGAGAGCGCACCCTCTTCCAGTATCCGAGCTGGACGAACTGGAGCCAGCCGACGCTCTTCGCATTCGCTCAGCTCCTCGATCTACGAGTCCACTTCTATCACGCGGATGTCGAGGAGTTCATCCCGGTCGAAGACCAGGAGCAGGTGGAAGAGAGCGATTGCCTCGACAACGTGACCTTCATGATGTTCACCCGACACGGCGAGGAGTAGTCACGGGAGGCGGGGGGACGGGGTCAGAGGTGAGCGGTGCAGGCCAGGAGCTCGACTCGCCAGGGCGCTGAACTCTCGATCCGCGTGACCGACGTGTTGCGGACCTGGCTGGCGACCCGCGCGCTGTCGGCGTCGTAGCCGGCCTCGCGAGGCAGCGTGACGCATCGCTGAAGGATCGTGTGGATCAAGAGGCCATGGGTGACGACGGCGAGATCTCCCCGGCTCGCCCTGGCGATCTCGCTCACTGCGGCCCAGGCACGCTCTCCGCGCTCGTGAAATTCCCGCCACGACTCACCCCCCTCCGGGTGATAGTCGGCGCCGAAGAGCCCGCCCGGAATCTCGGACCAGAGCCTCCCGCGATCGTCTCCGAAGTTGCGCTCTCGCAGAAGCGGCTCGTGCTCGACGGACACCCCCAACGCCCGTGACACTGCCTCGGCAGTCATCGCAGCGCGCTGGTAGTCGCTCGAGAGGATCCGTGTGATTCCGATCGCGGCGAGCCTGACCCCCAGCCGGCGCGCCTGTTCGATACCTGTTTCGTTGAGAGGAATCTCGGGAAGCTGGATACGGCGCTCGTGATTGCCCGCGGTCTCGCCGTGACGAATCAGATAGATCGACATCGAGACGAGCCCATCCCCATCGAAGAGAATTCGGCGACCGCCGCCGATTGGAAGTCACGCCGGATTCGCACTCT
>CBDUYG010000516.1:0-3374 GCA_965371385.1 uncultured Myxococcales bacterium
CTCGGCACGCTTCTCCCGGGCACAGCGCGCGAAGGGCTCGGCGCTTCCCAGGAATTCGGGATAGATGGCGTTCTTGTCCGGGATGATCATGACGATCACTCGACGTCCCGAGGTCTCGATGATCCGGCTCACCCGGCGCAGGCGCCTCGCGATGGAGGCGGGAGTGTCGGCTCCGCTGCACGCCCGTTCGAAGCTGAGGTCATAGAAGAGCCAGCCCTTCGTCCCGAGGTGGACATCGGGGCTGGGGCTGTCCCGAAGGAGGTTGACGGAGACCCAGGAGCGCGCGGCGACGGCTTTGTCGCGAAGAGGCAGGTGATCGAGGAGATAGTGGCCGATGGCCTCGAAGCTCTCTGGCTCGAGGAGGCTCGTGGCCTCGAGCTTCGGCCACTTTCCGAGCTTGCGGTTCTCGATCGAGCGGGGCTCGACGCCGAGGAGCCCCGCGATCATCGGGGCGAGGAGCAGCAGAGCGACGACGCTCGCGAGCGCGATCTTGGATCGATTCATGCTCCCATCCTCGCCATCCCGGATCCGCGCTGGGGTCGGGCGGCCCATTCTCTCATGAGTGCGAGAGCAGATAACGCAGTGTCCGGGTCGTTGCGCCCAGTCTCAGCCGGCCGAGCTCGCTCATCGCGCGGTAGAGGAGGTGAAGCTTCACGATTCGTTTGCGTCGCGCGACCCGAGCCGCTTCCCCCCAGCCCATCTCGTCGGCGCGCGACGCGATCTCCTCGAAGGCGTCGAACTCCTCATCGAAGCGGATCATCGAATCGGATTGAAGGGAGGTGGCGCTGGCTCCGTGGCGCCGATAGGCATACTCGCGTTCGCGTGAGCCCACCAGGGAGTGCCCCTCGAGCAGGAGATCCGTGGTGAAGACGAGATCCTGAACCTGCTTCCATCTGCCCGAAAAACGTTTGCCGTCGAGTTTCGATTTGCGGTAGCAGATTGTCGGCGTCATGATGAAGTAGCCCGCCATCAGATCGCGCAGGGAGTCGCCTCCCTCGAGAACGATCTCCTCGGCCGGCCCGCCGCCGTCGCCGGGGATCAGGAATCGCTTGACGAAGTCGACGGACGAGAATCGGGGATCGCCGCGCTCATCCATGATCTCGGTTTCGCAGAAGAAGGCCGCGGCCCCGGGATGGCGCGACGCGAGATCCAGCATGAGGTCCGCGTAGCCGGGCAACAGCGCATCGTCGGCGTGCAACAGGTTCACGAGGTCGGTGGGGGCTTCGTCGAGGCAGCGATTCCAGGTGTCGATCATGCCCAGATTCTCGGAGTTGCGCAGATACTCCATGCGGTGATCCGCATAGGAGCGAACGACCTCATCCGCGCCCGAATCCCTGCCCGAATCGTCGACGACGAGGAGATGCCAACCCACGTGTCGTTGCTCGAGAGCGCTCTCGATCGCGATTCTCAGGTACTCGATCCCGTCGTAGAAGGGAATGGCGAAGGTGATGGTTGGTTTCATGTTTTCGGCAGCGGACTCCCGGTCTCTTCGATTCCTGCGCTCGGCCTCCGGCGGTCGATGGAGAAGATCACGAAGCCGACGATCGCCCACACGATCGCAGTCGCGAGCACGGAGAGCGACAAGGCCAGCGCCGCGTCCCTGGGCATCCCGACGGCGCCGAAGAGCGCCACGTAGAGATACTCTCGCACACCGGTCCCCCCGATGCTGACCGGAATCAAGCTCACGAGGGTGACGAAGGGGACGATGATGACGAACCAGTACCACGCGACATCCCCCGCAAGGGGCACCGCAAGGGCGGCGACGGCAGCCACCGGGAGCCCCTGGTTGACGAGGCTGAGGCCGAATCCACGCGCGATGACGTCTTTTCGGCGAGCCAGTTGGGCCACTGCGACGAGGGCGCCGTCGAGGGCGTTGGCGGCGCGCTCGGAGAGGCGGCGCACGGGTCCCAGGAGCGACCGGAGCAGGCGGTTGCTCGTCGGATGGAGCGCTGCGGCGGTGCCGAGGGCGATCGTGGCGCACGCGAACATCAGCAGGAATCCGAGGCCGCGATCCCGGCCGCCCAGAGGGATGAAGGGTGCGGCGACCAGCCCCAGGCATCCGAGGGCAGAGAGGCTCAAGAGACGCTCTACGACGAGGATTCCCAGGGCGCGGGAGCCCGCGCCCGCCTCCTCCTTCACGTCCCACAGGCGGTAGACGTCACCGAGAATCGCGCCCGGCAGAACGAGATTGAAGAAGCCGGCGACGAGGTAGGCGCGAAAGAGAGACAGCCATTCGACGTGGACGTCGGCGCCCCGCAGCAGGATCGAAAAGCGGGAAGCCCCGACCGCGAAGCTGACCCCGAGGATCGAGAACGCAAGCGTGAACCACGCCAGGGTGCTCGCTGGGCCGGTCTGCCAGGCGGCGAGCAGGGGCCGGACGATCCCTTCTCCCTCGTCGGGGAGAGCCAGTCGAAAGACGAAGACGAGGAGCGCCGCCGCGACGCCGAATCGAAGCAGGATCCGCCCGAGGGTTCGGGGCGAGATGCTGACGCGCGATTCACTCACGGCTTCCGGGTTGGCGGGAGGAGGCGTTTGTGGAGCACGTCGCGGGGGACGTTCTGGATGTCGAAGTTGAGGAAGGCCAGGATCAGCTGTACGCCGAGGAGGACCGGCAGGGCGGCGAGCATGACGGTGCCGCTCGTCGCGGCGACGCCCTCGAGGATTCCGGCCTTCCAGGCCGTGAGACCGAACCAGACGCCCCAGGTGAGTGACGCGATCCCGACCAGCACTTCGATCGAGGCGATGTTGAAGTCGCGCAGATAATAGCTGTAGAAGAGGCGTTTGAACGTGTTGAGCCCGTGCTTCAGCGCGTGCTCGCCGATCACGTTGCGAATCCGCAGGCTGCTCGTCTCGCCGGCATATTGAGCCGGCATCGGGACATCTGTGACCACCGCGCGGATCGTTCCGAGGCGGAAGAGCATGTCGGACTCGAAGAAATATCGCTCGCTCAGCTTCGAGAATGGGAGTCGGCGCGCGACCTCGGCGTGTAGCGCCGTGAAGCCGTTGTTGGGGTCGAAGATGTTCCAGTAACCGGTCGAGATCTTGGCCACGAAGGAGAGGAGCGAGTTGCCGACGAGACGCATGCGGGGCATCGATTCGAGTCCCTGGAGCTCGAAGAAACGATTCCCCTTCACGTAGTCGGCCTCGCCCTGCTGAATCAGGCTCACGAAGCGTGGGATCAGGGCTGGATCCATTTGACCGTCGCCGTCGAGCTTCACGAGAATCTCGGCCCCGTCGTCGAGGGCAGCCCGATAGCCGCTCAGCGTCGCGCCCCCCACTCCCAGGTTCTGCTCGCAGCGGATGACCCGCACGCGGGGATCGCGGCACTCGGATTCGACGAGGTCGCCGGTCTTCTCCGGGCAGGCGTCATCGAC
>CBDUYG010000517.1:0-3369 GCA_965371385.1 uncultured Myxococcales bacterium
CACTCTCGAAAGTAGTCGAGCAGCACCTCCTGCTTCGAATAGATCTGAGGCCAGTCCTGCTTCTGTGCGAAGGAGTAGCTGTAGAAGTGATTCGGAACGTCGACCCTGCATCCCGGATAGACATTTTCGAGCCAGGTGCCCCCGACGTCGGTGTTCTTCTCGTAGACCACGTGGTCGATCCCGGCCTGTCCCAGGCGGAACGAGGCCGCCAGGCCGGACATGCCTGCGCCGATCACGACCACGCGGAACGCACGATCCGGGGCGATCTCGCTCTTGCTCCAGCTCGGAGCGCGAACGTCTTCCCCATCGAGGGCGAGCTCATCGATCGCGAGGGGCAGACCGGCGTCGAGGCGCTCGTCTCCGATCAGGAAGCCCAGCCGGCTTCGCAGCAGCTCGGGATCTGGTTCGGCGGAACGGGTGCCCTCCGCGTCCCGCAATGTTTTCAATGCCTCGAGGCAGAGCGACCTGCCCCGAGCGATCTGGTCGTCGTCGTACCCGCCTTGAGGCCCCGCGAGAAAGGCCATGTCCGGGGTCAGGTCGGCCCGGAGGAGCGAATCGGTTCCCGTGACGTGCGCCAGTGCGACCAGCAGGGTGGGGAGGTGGGCATCTTCGATGGCCTTCTCCAGCTCTTCATCGCCGGCCGTGATGCGTTCGAAGGTCTGGGCGAAGGACATGAAGTTTCGTTCCTTTGGGTGATCGGGCTCATCGGCAGGGCCGGCGGGCAGATGGCGGGCAGATGGGGGCCTTTGGCGAGGGGTGCGCAGAAATACCGTGCGGCCGTCTCGGTCGGTTCAGATGATACGGCTCCGGTAGGGCCGTCCACCACCCCGTCTCGATCGTATCCGCCGATGGCGGGCTAGGGCCGGAGCAGCTCGTCGATCAGGCTCACCGCTGAATCCGTCTGGAGATGGAAGGCATTGAAGCGGACGATTCCCTTTCGGTCGATGACGACGGTCCAGGGGGTTCCGCGCGATCGGTAGCGCTTCATCGTGACGGAGCCCGATTGATCCGGGCCTGCGTCGTGACCGGTTATCACGTCGAGGCCATGATGGGCCATCGTGTCCTCGGCAGCTCGGGTATCGTTGGTGTGGAACCCCTCGAATACCGTTTGCACCGCGATGAACACGACGTCGTTGCTGCCCTGGTAGTGGTCGACCAGGGCGCGCATGCTGGGGATGGCTCGATTGAGGCATCCGGGGCACCAGGATTGAAAGAAGAGCAGATACACGACCCGACCGCGCTCGCTCTCGAGGTCGTACTCCCCATCGATGTCGATGTCGAGCCCGTACCATTCGTTGGCCCAGAGCTTGGGCGCGGATCGGCCGAGAATGCCGCCCCGATCGCTGGCGATGCTCGTTGGCGCCAGCGAGATGAAGATGTACAGCACCAGGGCCGCACGACTCCCCAGGTGACTCGCGCGTTGGAGCCGTCTTCTTGGAATCACAGGCATGTTCGGGTTACGCGCTCGATCGTCCCATCGTTACACACGATCGCCTACCTCGTATGGATGTTCGTCGAGGGAGTACACGGGAGGGCCAGATCATGATGCCTGGTCTCCAGGCAGGGGCCGAGACGCGCAGAAGAAGTACTGCCCCAGTGAGAAGTGGAAGTCGCCCCGCTCCCGCAGCTCCCGAAGATCAGAGGACCACGCCTGGGCCTCCTCCTCGGTGACGCCGCGTCGCCCGGGCGCGAAGCCCGAGATTGCGCCCGTCAGCATGTTGGAGTAGCCCATCACGTCGTCCGCGCCTTCGATGATCGAATGGCGCTCGATCCGTGTGACCGTCATTCCTGCGGCTCGCAGTCGGCTTCCGAGAGTGCGAGGCAGGCAGGGATGCGCGAGATGCTCTTCCCAGGCGGAGAGGAGCCTGGCCATGCGTTCGTCGTCGCTCGAGTGCCACGCGACCGAGCGCCAGTCCGTCGCCAGCAGAACGAGCCGACCGCCGGGGCGAAGTGAGCGCTTGATCTCGCAGAGCGCCCCATCGACGTCGGCCACGTACTCGAGCACCTGGGTGGAAATCGCGAGGTCGAAGCCGTCATCGTCGGTCGGCAATGCGGTCGCGTCTGCCTTCTCGAAGCTCGCCTGGGGCCACCCGCTGCAGCGACCTGCGGCGAGCTCGAGCATCGCCTCGCTCTGGTCGACTCCCAGGACCGCTCCCGCCTCACCAACTCCGGCTGCGAGATCTGCGCTGAGGAACCCAGGCCCGCAGCCCACATCGAGCGCTCGTTCGCCCGCCTTCGGTGCCGCGAGTCGGAGCGCTTCCGCTCGGCGCAGGATCATCTGCGGCCGTTTGTATTGCGCCTCGAGCTGGCGCGCCAGCTCGCTGTCGAATTGCAACCCTGTGCTCATGTCGAATCCTTTTCCGTGGGCTCCGAGAGTATCCGGGCTCGAACGCGGGAGCCACATGCCGACCTGCGTAGAGCGCTGCTTTCGATCCGTAGAAGATCGAGGCCCCGGGGCGGGGAGGAGAATGGACAAGCAGGGTCGGCCGTTCTACACGTCTCCAAAGTCGAGCGAACCTCGTGCTCGTCGAGAGAAGAGGCGGCCGGAGGTGGGATGAGGGCAGAGATGCTTGGTGAAGCAACGATGGAAGAGCCGGTCGAGCATCGTGTTCACGCGAAGGGCGTCGAGTTGGCCGTCTTCGAGTGGGGTCGCGCCCGGCGAGGTGTAGGGCCGACGCTTCTGCTCGCTCACGCCACCGGCTTCCACGCGCGCTGTTGGGATCCCGTGATCCGGCTCCTGGGCGATCACCACGTGATTGCGGTCGATCTGCGCAGCCACGGGCGCAGCGAGAATGTCGAGATCGAGCACTGGAACGTCTTCGGTCGGGACCTCGCGGAGATCCTTCGCGCTCTCGATCTTTCCGACGTGCTCGGTGTTGGCCACTCCATGGGCGGGCACGCCATGGTGGATGCTGCGGCGGCCGAGCGTGAACGGTTCCGAAGCCTGGTGCTGATCGATCCCGTGATCGTCGCGGCAGACCAGTATGGCGGAGGCGGCTGGCAGATCTTCAGCCTGCGGGGAGAGCCGCATCCAACGGCCAAGCGCAAGCGACACTTCCCCTCACCCGAGGCGATGATCGAGCGTTTTCGGGATCGCCCTCCCTATAGCGGTTTCCATCCCGATGCGCTGCGTGCCTACTGTACCCACGGGCTCCTGCCCGCCGACGATGGAGACGGATACGTGCTCGCCTGCCCGCCGGAGATCGAGGCCAGCATCTACATGACGAGCCGGACAAACCCGGGCGTCTACGACAGCATCCGTTCCCTCGATCTCCCGGTGCTGATCCTGCGGGCGAAGCTTCCTCCCGAGGAGCGGTCGGTGATGGACTTCTCCTCGTCTCCGACCTGGCCGGGGTTGGTGAACGAATT
>CBDUYG010000518.1:0-3351 GCA_965371385.1 uncultured Myxococcales bacterium
CGAAGGCAGAAGACGAAGCCGACTCCGTGAAGAATCCAAAAGACATTCAGCCCGTCGCGATCCCCGCCGGCGTTGCTCCCGAGGACTGGGGCGATTGGACCTGGCAGATGCGCAATCGAGTGCGCGATGCCGACTCCCTCGCGCCCTACGTCGATGCGACCGACGACGAGCTCGAGGCGATCGAGTCCCTGGCCGATCGCTTCCACTTCGTGATCACCCCCTACTACGCCTCCTTGATGAAGCGGGACGACCCCGCTTGCCCGCTCCGGCGTCAGGTCGTCCCCGTCAGCGCCGAGGATCAGGATCCCGCGGGCCTGGCAGATCCCCTCGACGAGGTCGCGCACTCGCCGGTGAAGAACGTGATCCGCGTCTACCCGGATCGCATCGCGTTCTGCGTCAACAACGAGTGCGCGCTCTACTGCCGCTTCTGCCTGCGCAAGCGCATGGTGGGAGACGTCGAGTGGACGATGCAGAAGAAGGAGCTGCAGCTCGCCCTCGATTGGATCGCCGAGACGCCCGAGATCCGCGACGTGCTGCTCACCGGCGGTGACCCCCTCGTCTACTCCGATGCGCGTCTCGAGTGGCTGCTCGAGCGTCTGCGCGCGATCCCCCACGTCGAGATCATTCGACTGGGGACCCGTCTGCCGGTCACGCTCCCCTATCGGGTGACGGACGAGCTTTGCGCGATGCTGCGGCGTCACCACCCGATCTGGGTCAATACCCACTTCAATCATCCCAATGAGATCACCGAGGCCTCGGCGGAGGCGTGTGCGAAGCTCGTCGACGCGGGCATCCCGGTCGGGAACCAGAGCGTGCTGCTCAAGGGAATCAACGACGATGTGCAGACGATGAAGCGCCTGAACGAGCTGCTCGTGCGTCTGCGGGTGCGGCCCTACTACTGCTACCAGGCCCAGCTCCTCGAGGGCACGGCTCACTTCCGGGTGCGCATCGAGGATGGGATCGCGCTCTTCCGAGAGCTTCGTGGCCGCACCAGCGGCTTCGCGATTCCCCAGTACGTCCTCGATACCCCCCACGGCAAGGTTCCCCTGCTTCACCCCTACGCCCGGGGCCGGGACGGGGACGACTATCTCGTCGAAGCGTGGAACGGCGAGATCTGGAAAGAGCCGAACCCCTGACCCGTGACCCCTGACCCGTGACCCCTGACCCCGGGCACGGCGTCACTCTGCCGGCCTGAGCAGGCCGATCCAACTTCACGCATAATCGGGGCCAGAGGCGCCGCTTCCGAGCCCCCGTCGAGACGGGCGCACGGCCGCGCCTTCCGGGGGGATTCGTGAACGAGGAAGCTTCGCCGCAGCGCGGAGGCGGGCTGGGCGAGGCGAGCGCCGGCCGCATGAAGGCCGCGGCCCTCTTGCTCGCGGGAAGCGTGCTGGCGTCGCGCTTCATCGGCTATCTGCGCGAGGTCGCCCTGGCCCACCAGGTGGGCGTCGGCCCCGAGACGGACGCGTTCTATACCGCCTTCCTGATCCCCGACATCCTCAACTATCTATTGGCCGGCGGCGCCCTCGCGATCGCCTTCATCCCGCTCTACAACCGTGTGCGCCGCCGCGAGGGCGAAGAGGCGGGGGAAGATCTCTTCGCGAAGGTGCTCGGGACTCTCGGTGTGCTCACCGCGATCGCGACCGTACTGCTCTGGCTCGGGGCCGACTATCTGATTCGCGTCGGCTTCCCGGACTTTGCACCGGATACCCAGCAGCTCACCGTCCGCCTCACCCGCATCGTGCTGCCGGCGCAGATCTTCTTCTTGACGGGGGGGTTGCTGCGGGCGGTTCTGATGGCTCACGGGCGCTTCGTCGCCCAGGCGGCGGCGCCCTTGATCTACAACGGCGCGATCATCGCGGGAGGGATCGCGACCGGCACGGTGGAGGGCTTCGCCTGGGGGGTGCTGGTCGGCGCCTTCGTGGGCAATTGGCTCGTTCCCCTGATCGAGATCCTGCGCTTCCGCCGCTTGCGAATCCGCGTGGCTCCGCTGAGCCCGCAGTTCGCGGCCTACATCAAGCTCGCGCTTCCCCTGATGCTCGGGATCTCGCTCGTCACGGTGGATGAGTGGTACGAGAAGTTCTTCGGCGCGACCCTGGCGGCGGGCACGGTGGCCCAGCTGAGTTTCGCGCGGAAGCTGATGATGGCGCCGGTGGCGGTGGTCGGGCAGGCGGTGGCGGCAGCGGCACTTCCGCTTCTCTCGCGCCTCTACGCCGAGGGCAAGAGCGACGAGCTGAACGACACCCTGCTCGGCACATTGCGCGCCACCGTCTCGCTGGCCGTGATCGCCTCGGCGGGTTGCTTCGTGTTTGCGGTTCCGATGGTCGACCTCGTCTACCGCTATGGTCGCTTCGACGCGGCGGCTGCGAGCCGGGTCTCGGCCCTGCTCGCGATTCTGTGCTGGGCGGTTCCCGGCTGGGTGCTACAGCAGGTCGCGGTGCGGGCCTTCTATGCGCGCGAGGAGATGTGGCGGCCGATGCTGCTCGGGAGCGGGATCGCCCTCACGGCGATCCCCCTCTATATGGGTCTGGCGCAGAGCTTCGACGCCGAGGGGCTCGCGGCCGCCGGCGTCGTCGCGATTACGCTGAACGCCCTGGCAACCCTGGCCTGGTCGCGCACGCGCTTCGGCGGGCCGCAGTGGGGGCCGGTCGCGTCGAGCTTCGGGCGAGCCGCGATCGTTTCGGTCGCCGCCTCGATCGCCGCGGGGCTGGTGATGACGCATGGGCCGGATCGCATCGGGGCTCTGCGCGACATGGCGATCGGGGGCGGTGTCTTCGCGGTGGTGGTGCTGCTCGGTGTGCTCACGATCGGGGATGAGCAGACGAAGGCGAGCGTGAGGGGGCTCGGCCGTCGTCTGGCGCGAATCACGGGCCGACCGCCGTCCTCTCTGCCTCCCTCGGAGCCCGGCGGCGGTGAGTGACTCGGGCTGGGAGTTCTGGATCGATCGCGGCGGAACGTTCACCGACTGCATTGGGCGGGCGCCCGACGGGCTTCTCCATACCGCCAAGATTCTAAGCTCCGATGAAGCGCCACGAGACGCGATTCGCGCGATCCTGGAGCGCAGCGGTGAGATCGATCCCGGCGCGCCGCTGCCCGCGTGCAGCGTCAGGCTCGGTTCCACCGTCGCCACCAACGCCCTACTCGAACGCCGCGGGGCGGCGACGGTTCTGCTGGCGAATCGCGGCCTCTGCGACGTTCCGAGGATCGGCACCCAGCAGAGGCCGGACCTCTTCGATCTGGCGGTGAAGCTGCCCGAGCCGCTCCACGGGGCGAGCATTGGTGCGATGGGTCGTCTGGGAGTCGCGGGAGACGTCATCGAGGATTTCGACGATGAACGAACCTTGGAGGCGCTGA
>CBDUYG010000519.1:0-3350 GCA_965371385.1 uncultured Myxococcales bacterium
ACGAGCAGGCCGACGGCGTTCCATTCCGCATGCGCCGGTCCGGCGGCGTCCTGGGCGAGCCTTCGCGCGCCGCGGCGTGGCATATGCCAGCGATGTTCCCCGGTTGGGTCGGGGGCCTCCTCCGCCAGTCCTTCGAAACCCGCGGTCAAGACGGCCATGACGGCCATGGCGAACAGATAGCCTGGCGCGAGTCTCATGGTCGCGTTCGTCGATTCGAATCGGACGAGAGTCATGCGTCGGCTGGTCAGGCGACCGAATCGGTTTGCGACGCGCGCCGATGCGGCGTCGGATTACACTGCATCGAGGATGTCATCGACCCGCTGCCAGGGCGGCGCACAGCTCCGATGAAGAGCAGGCCGTCGTCGAGTCCGCGGAGATGGAACGTCACGCTTGCAAGAGCTCCAGGTAGATGCGCCGCACCTCCTCGGTGTGTTGGTTGTAATCCCTCAGCAGTGCCCGACTCGCCCCGCCTTCCCGGCCCGTCGCCGGATAGCCGAGCTGAAGCGCCAGGGTGTCGAGATCCCCGCGCTCCAGATCGAACTCCGAAATCGAGCGGTTCTCCACCACCCGCAGACGGCTCCCCAGTCGAAGCAGGAAACGCCAGCCCCCCAGCAGCCCGCTCGCCGATGCCTCGTCGATCAGCGAGAGCTCGCCCAGGCGCCCCAGCTGTGACTCCAGCCGGTCGACATCGAGCAAGTCGGGATGCCGCGACCCGTGGCGAAGCTGCAGGTATTGCACCGCGCTCTCCACGTCGAGAATGCCCCCGCGCCCGGTCTTGAAATCGCGTCGCATGGATGTCTCGCGGGCCAGCTCCTCCTCCATTCGCAGTCGGACGCGATGGATCTCCCCGGCGAGGTCCTCGGGCAGGGGGGCGAGCAGGATCTTCCTGCGCAGGTCTTCGAACGTCCGGGCGAGCTCTGCATTGCCCGCGACGGGTCGCGCTCGCAGCAGCGCCTGGCGCTCCCACACCTGGGCGCTCTGCTCGTGGTAGCGCTCGAACGCCTCGAGGGAACTCACGAGCATGCCCTGATTCCCCGACGGTCGCAGCCGGGCATCGACCTCGTAGCACGATCCCTGGGCGGTCGGCGTCTGAAGGCTCGAGATGAATCGCTGGGCGAGGCGGATGAAGAAGTCCTGGGCCTCGAGCCTGGCCGCCGGGCTCTCACTCGCGGCGCGATAGAGGAAGATGACGTCGAGATCGCTTCCGTAGCTGAGCTCCCGAGTCGCCAGCTTTCCCATCCCCACGACCAGGAACTCTCCGTCCCGGGCCGCCTCGGGAATTCCGGCGGCGCGCTCGGCGAGCTGTTGCCGGCCGATTCCGAGGCCGACGTCGATGCATACCTCGGCGATCTCGCTGAGTGCCGTGTCGATCTCCATGCGTTCGCAGCTCTCGGCCAGGTCGAGGAGTCCGACGTTGACGACCTGACGGTGATGGAAGAGTCGCAGGGCGTCGAGCTGGGCTTCGAGGGAGTCGCCGAGCTGGGTCCGGGTGTGCTCGAGCACGGTTTCGTAGTCGGCTTTGAGCTCCTTGCCACTGAGGAGCAGGCTGCTCGGGTTTTCGAAGAGGGGCTCGATCAAGCGGGGGTAGCGCGCCAGATAATTCGAGAGGTAGTTCGAAGCGGCGAAGAGGGCGCTCAAGCGCTTTACCAGCTCGGGCCGATCGAGGAGCAGCTCGAAGTAGAAGCGCCGTTCCCCGGCGCCGTGGATGAAACGATCGAGATTGTTGAGCGCTCTCTCGGAGTCCGGGCCGGCGTCGATCTCCGCCGCGAAGTGATTCGCCAGGTCGTCGAGCATGCGGCGCCCTGACTCGAAGGCGATCAGGGACGAGAGTCCGCGGCTGAAGAGTTCGCGGACTCGCTCCTGGGTTCCCTCGCCGAAGGAATCGAGCACGAGTCGCTGCAGGAAGCCCCGGCACTCCGCGATCTCGCCTTGAAGCCTCTCGACTCCGTTCGCCTCCCGATACCCCATCGCTCTTGCCAGGCGCTCCATTCCCTCCTCGTCCTTGGGGAGCCGGTGTACCTGGCGCTCGGCCTCCATCTGCAGGCGGTTCTCGATGCGGCGCAGGAAGAGATAGTCGTGGACGAGAGTGTCCGCGACCTTGCGATCGAGCAGATCGACCTCGACGAGGTTCTGAAGCGAGCGGAGCGTCGACCGGCTGCGGATCTGGGGGATGCGGCAGCCGTGCAGGAGCTGCATCACCTGGGCGACGAACTCGACGTCCCGGATGCCCCCCGGATCGATCTTGACGTTGAATGCCTCGCCGTCACCCCCTCGTGCACTCGCGATCTTCTCTTTGAGGGAGCGAATGCCATCCACGCCGCGGAAGTTCATCGAGGTCGAGTAGATCATCGGAGCGATGTCGCGGATCGCCTCCCAGCCGAGATCCATGTCCCCCGCCACCGGTCTTGCCTTCATGAAGGCGGCTTTCTCCCAAGTATCCGCCCAGCACTCGTAGTAGTCGCGCAGAGCCAGGCTCGGGACGACGAGGTTCCCCTGGGCTCCTTCCGGCCGCAGATCGAGATCGACGCGATACAGGAAGCCCTCGCTGGTATTGCCGGAGACGATGCGACCGAACTCCTGGGCGAGCCGGG
Organism: uncultured Myxococcales bacterium; assembly: GCA_965371385.1. Lineage (GTDB taxonomy): Bacteria > Myxococcota_A > UBA9160 > UBA9160 > UBA4427 > CBDUYG01. The sequence continues at coordinate 2,592 of CBDUYG010000519.1, forward strand.
TGAAGTAGACTGCGGGCTCGCTGCCCTCGAGAGCGCCCGCATCGGGTGGAGGGGTCTCGTGCAGATAGATGAGGTCGACGTCCGACGAGTAGTTGAGCTCCGAGGCCCCCAGCTTGCCGAGCCCCAGCGCCGAGAATCGAAGCTCGTGCGCCTTTCCATCGGCACCGGCGAAGCGCGGCGGATCGAGCTGGGCGGTGATCCTCTCCCGGGCGACCTCCATGGCTCGTGCGAGCAGGATGTCGGCGAGCTGGGAGATCTCGCTCAGGGTGATGCTGCTGCGCTCGAGGGGGACCCACTGCTCACAGGCATCGCGCACGCTGATCCGGGCCAGCTCGTAGTACTTGAAATGCCTCAGCACGGTCGCGGGATCGGCACTGGAGTCCCGGGTCGCCAGGGCGGCGAACTCTCGTGCCAGCACGGCGGGCGTACGCGGCGTGGCGAGATCGTCGTCTAGCAGACGCAGCAGCCACTCGGGATGGCGCACGAGATGAGGGGCGAAGAAGGGTGCGATCCCGCACAGGGCATGAAGGATGCGAGCCAGTCGGACGGGCTCGGCCTCCGCATGTAGCAGCAACGGGTCGCGTGGCACCGCGTCGATCACGCTGCTCGCGAGCCGGCGCGCACCCTCGGGGTTCGGAGCGCTCTCCAGGGCATCGAGCAAGCCGGCAACCCAGGCCGGCCGCTCGGCCACCGAAGTCTTCTCGGCGTCCAGCCACTGGGACAACACGATCGGGTTCTCGGACATGGGGGAGAGGCTAG
>CBDUYG010000520.1:0-3336 GCA_965371385.1 uncultured Myxococcales bacterium
TCGGGACCCGGCGCCAGCGACAGTTGAATCAGGACGTCTGCCAGTGCCCGAGTGAAGATCACGGCCTGCGCCTTGTCGAAATGATCCCCATCTGCGGGGACCACCTGCGAGAGGCCGGGGTAGTCACCGTAATGAATGGCCACGGCAGCGATTTCATCTGCGAAGACGTCCCAGTGCTGCCGGCGAGGGAACCGGCTCAGCTCGAACCTCAGGGAGTGGTGGGCGGCAGGAAGCCGAACGAAGATCACGTCACCGCCCCGACTCCGGATCGTCGCCACCATCTCCTCGACGTCGCGTAGGCGGGCCGCGAGGTCCTTCGGACCCAGGATCCTCGGCCTTGCCTTCGCCTGGAGCTGCCCGATGATCTTGTTCGCAGCATCGAGGCCGTAGTAGTGGAGATAGTTGCCGTAGCGGTATCGGTCGGGTGTCATCTCGTCGCCGTAGCCCGGCAGTAGCGGGCGTCCCAGACGCCAGGTCCGCCACCGGCGACTCGCCGAGAGGCCGGGCTGAAGGGTCACGAGGTTCGCCTCGAAAAACTTCCGCAGCCGTCGCTCGAATTCATCGATGGGGCGAAACTCGTCGAAGGTCTCGAGGTATTCAGAAAAATCCCGGTCGATGGCCGGGGTCGAGGCGAAGAAGAGAATCGGGTTCACCTCGGCGATCACCGTTCCCCGAAAGCTCGAATCCTCTGCCAGGTGGCGCAGGATGGGAACCGTGGGTCCCCGCACCACCGCGAGCTGCACGGCGGGTGGCCAGCCCGTGGCCTCGGCCAAGCTCTCTCGATGAATCGCCATCTGCATGCGCGAGGTTCCCACCAGAACGATCGCTTCGCGTCCGAGATCGCTGGCCCTCTGACGCTCGAGCGCCCACAGTGCGTGGTCGTCGACGACATAGGAGCCGAACTCCCGGCTGCGCCAATACGATTCCCAGCCGAAGAGGCCAAGTGCCACCACTACGACAGCGAGAAGCCAGGCCACGGGCCAGAGAGGTCGGCTCTCGAGCCGTGCTCTCCCGTCAGAACTGGAAATAGATGAAGGCACGGTTGTCTCCGGGCGCCGCGATGATGCAGAGGATCGGGAATGCGAGAATCGGGACCTGTAGCCAGAGTGGAAGTCGGTTGAACAGATCCTCCAGGTTCGAGTTGCGAAGCAGACCGCTCAGGATCAGGGTCCCGCCCATCAGCAACACGACGATCCAGATCTGCTCGTGGTCGCACAAGCTGCTCGGCACCCGGTAGAGCATCGTCTTGCTGAGCGCCCATGCACTCGAAAGCCCCTGGGCGCGAAAGAAGACCGAGGAAAGGGTGACGAGCGCGAACGTGAAGAGCGCGAGAAAGATGCGACCCGAACGGAGTCCGAAGAACCGTACGCCCCCGAAGATGTTACTCAGGAAGCTCTCGGCGACGAGCAGGAAGCCGTGCAATCCGCCCCAGATGACGAAGTTCCACGAGGCTCCGTGCCAGAGTCCCGCCATCAGCATCGTGATGAAGAGGCAGGCGTCCCCCCAGCGTCGGCTGCGCCGGTCACCAACGAGCGAGAGATAGAGATAGTCGCGCAGCCAGGTGTAGAGGGTGATGTGCCAGCGCCGCCAGAAGTCGGCAAAGCCGATCGCTGCATAGGGGAATTTGAAGTTCGCCGGCAGGACGAACCCGAGGCAGAGGGCCGTCCCGATCGCGCAGGACGAGTAGCCACCGAAGTCGAAATAGACCTGCCCGGTAAAGGCCAGGCTACCGATCCACGCGTCCAGCGTCCCGGCCATCCGAGGTGCTGCATGAACCTGGTCGGCGATCGGTGCCAACAGGGCATCCGAGAGCACGACCTTCTCGAAGAGCCCGAGAACGATGAGCGCCAGCCCCCAACCGAACTGCCGCGAGTCGGCGCGCTTCGGAGTCGTGAGCTGCCCGAGAAACTCCGGCGCCCGCACGATCGGCCCGGCGACGAGCTGAGGAAAGAAGGTGACGTAGAGCGCAAAGTCGAGCAGCGATCTGGCGGGCTCGGTATGACGGCGATAGATCATGATGGTGTAGGAGAGGGTCTGGAACGTATAGAACGAGATTCCCAGGGGCAGGATGATGTTCGGCGGCGCGGGTTGGTAGTCGAACCCCAGCTGTCCCACCAGCCACACGAAATTCTCGAGCACGAAGCCCGCATACTTGAAGTATCCGAGCAGTCCCAGGTTCACTCCCAGACTCACCAGGAGGAGCAGGCGTCGTCGCCGAGGCACGTCGCAGCGGCTCATGCGATTGCCCACGATCCAATCCGTCGCGGTGGACAGCCAGAGCAGAGCGACGAAGGGCGGATTCCAGGCCGCATAGAAGAGATAGCTGGCGATCAGGAGATTCCACTTCTTGACTCGCCACGGGAAAGGCGCTTGATGCAGCGCCAATACGATGAGAAAGAAGACGAGGAAGCTGAGGGAATTGAAGGGCATGAACCTTTCGCTCCTCAGCTACCCATGGCGAACCCGATTCGCACGACTCGCTCGCAACGAGCTTCACGAACAATCCGGGCTGATGAAACTTCGATCCCGTTTTCAGGATAGTCCAGGGCAGCAGACGAAGCCCCCGGCTACGCCCCCGCCATATCTACCTCTGCGCGCGGGCTACGTCCCTTTGGGCGTGGGCTACGCCCCCACCAGGACCCGCTGAAGGAGGTTGATCGCGATCGCGATCGCCACGCCGATGTAGCTCACGCCGCCGGCCGCGGCGATCATCCGACGTCTTTCGGTCGGCGTCCGGGCGTGGTCGCCGGAGTGCCGGATCACAGCGCCGGCACGACGGTAGTAGACGACGTTGGCCGCGATGCCGACGAAGACCCGAACGAGTAGCTGGCCCGGGATCAGCATGAGGGGAATCGAGTCGCCCGTGTCGAGGGTCTCTCCCTGGGTCGCAAGCATGAGCCCGGCCAGGAGGCCGGCCATGAGCTCGAGCGCATAGACGATCCCTCCGAACAAGAAGAGCCTTCGATAGAAGCACCAGACCGGCCCGAAGATGAAGGCGGCCCAGTTCATCCCCGCCCGGTTCGAGGCTCCGCTTCGCAGCCCCAGCCACTTTCGCAGATAATAGTCGGCGGGAGCCGGAGAGTCGGCGCCGACGAAGAGGCGCAGCGCCTCGGAGTCGGGGGCCCGATCAGGGTCGTCTGGTTCCTGGAATACCATCCTCTTGTGATTCTCGCGGCCTCGTTCGTAAAGCAGAGAACTGCCCAGCCAGTCGCTCCACATCGAAAGCGCAGACTGTACACGACCCGCGGCGGCAACCTCCACGTGAGGAGAATTCTCCAGCCAGGAGCGTGGCTGCTAGGCTTCCTCGGCAAGCCCCTGTTCCATCTCCCTCAGCTC
>CBDUYG010000521.1:0-3335 GCA_965371385.1 uncultured Myxococcales bacterium
GCTTCGAGCATAAGGAGTAGGCAACGTGCACACCTCCATCTGCGATCGCCTCGGAATCGAGCTCCCGATCTTCGCCTTCAGTCACTGTCGGGACGTCGTAGCTGCGGTCAGCCAGGCCGGCGGCTTCGGCATGCTGGGAGCGTTGGGATATACCGCCGAGGAGCTGGAGGTCGAGCTGGCCTGGATCGATTCCCACGTCGGCGACCGCCCCTACGGCGTCGACGTCGTCATGCCCAGCGCCCAGGAAGCCGGCCCCCCGGGCGATCCCGGCAAGCTCGAAGAGCAGCTGGCCGGGATGATTCCGCCGGGGCACCGGGAGTTCGTAGCCCGTCTGCTGAAGGAACACGGCGTGCCGGAGCTGCCGGAGGGCGAGAGCGCCCGAGAGCTGATCGGGTGGATCGATTCGACGGCGAAGTCCCAGGTGGAGACCTCCCTCACCCATCCCAAAGTCCGACTGATCGCCAGTGCACTGGGCACGCCGCCCGCCGAAGTCATTGCCGAGGTCCAGGAATCGGGTCGACTCGTTGCGGCCCTGTGCGGGAACGTCAAGCATGCCCTTTCCCACGAGGCGGCGGGCGTCGACGTGATCATCGCCCAGGGTCACGAGGGAGGTGCGCACACGGGAGAGGTCGGGAGTGTGGTGCTCTGGCCGGAGGTCATCAAGGCGGTGTCACCGACGCCCGTGCTCGCCGCCGGCGGAATCGGCACCGGTCAGCAGATCGCAGCGGCCCTCGCCATGGGCGCCGAGGGTGTCTGGACGGGTTCACTCTGGCTACTCGTCGAGGAGGCGGACATTCAACCCGCTCAGCGAGAGTCCTACCTGCGTGCCGGAACCGGCGACACCACTCGCTCCCGCTCGTTCACCGGCAAGCCGAACCGCATGCTCAAGAACGCATGGACCGAGGCGTGGGAGGCGCCCGATGCCCCCAAACCGCTCGGCATGCCCCTGCAGTACATGGTGACGTCCGAGGCGGTATCGCGAACGGCTCGCTATGCCAGTCGTTCCCAGGACGTGGCGTTCAATGCGGGCGGTCAGGTGATCGGATTGGTCGACGAAATCCGCTCGACCCGCGACGTGATCTACTCTCTCGTCGAGGAGTACTTCGAGGCCGTCGAGCGGCTCCAGAAGCTGACACCCTGAAAAATGACTCTGAGGAGAAGACGATGGGCGACGATCTCGGCACCCCGCACCTGCGCTTCGAGCGCAAAGGCCCGATCGGATGGTGCACCATCGATCGCCCCGAAGCGCGAAACGCACTCACGGCCTCGATGTACTTCGGTATCCGCAAGGCGGTAGACCTGGTCAACGGTGACCCGAGATTGGGCGCGCTCGTCATCACGGGGACCGGAGACGTCTTTGCACCCGGCGGAGAGATGGGGGGACGCCACGACGAGGGGAGCATCAACGTCGGCGCGCTCCTGGGCATGGACGTTCTGCCCTTCACTACGCTGCGAAACAGCGCAGCGCCGATCGTTTCCGCGGTCAATGGACTCTGCCAGGGCGGTGGTTTGATGACCGCCCTGCTCTCGGATGTCGCCGTGGCGAGCGAGCGAGCGACTTTTCGCGCGCCGGAGCTGCTGCGCGGCGTTGCCGATTCCTGGTATGCGGCCGTACTGCCGGCACACGTGGGAATCGCCCGCGCGCGCGAGCTCGTGCTCACGGCGCGGCGTATCGACGCGGCGGAAGCCGAGCGCATCGGCATGATTGCCCGGGTCGTGCCGCACGACGAGCTGCTCGAAACCGCGGAGCAGATCGCCTTGCAGATCCTGAAGACCGCGCCGATCGCTCGCGCCCAGTGGAAGCGCATCGTGAACGGCCAGTACGGCTGGGTCGATGAGCCCACACTCGCGGCCTCGATCCGGGCTGGCGAGTGCGCCGAAGGATTCAAGTCGTTCGTGGAGAAGCGGCCGCCCTCCTGGGTGCCCGATCCGGAGTAGCGACCACGCCGGACGGCATCAGTCGACACCTCCACCGGAGCTCAGTTGATCGCCTTCAATCCACACTCCAGGGAACTCCAGGACGACCCCTATCCGACCTACCAGAGGATGAGGGACGAAGCGCCGGTCATGCACATCCCCGAGCTCGGGTTCTGGGCCGTTTCGCGCTTCGACGACGTCCGGTCGGCGCTGCGTGAGCCCGACAAATTCTCCTCGAAGCGATCGCTCGAGCCGAATGACCCCTACTCGGACATCCCGATGATCGTGATCATGGATCCCCCACGCCACGGCGAGCTTCGCTCCCTCTTGAACCGCGCATTCACGCCCCGACGCGTGGCCGAGCTCGCCGGGCGAATACGAGAGATCACGGTCGAGCTGATCGACCAATTCATCGAGACGGGGAGCTGCGATCTGTGGAGAGGACTCTCCGCACCGCTGCCGACGATCGTGATCGCCGAGCTTCTCGGGATCCCGAGCGAAGACCGTGAGATGTTCAAGGAGAAGTCCAACAAGCTCGCATCGAACGTGGGGCCGGCCATGGACCTCGATCCCCAGGCGCTGGCGTCCAGCTCGAATCCCGTCATGGAGCTCGCCGGCTATCTCGCGGGCATGTTCGATGAGAAGCGCAAGAACCCCTCGGATGACCTGATGAGTGCGCTGCTTGCAGCCGAGGTGGACGGGAAGCGCCTCGGTCAGGCGGAGCTGGTGGGCTTCGCGGTCCTGCTCCTGATTGCCGGGAACGAGACGACCACCAACCTCATCAGCAACGCGGCCGTTCTTCTCGATCAGCATCCCGATCAGCGCAGCTACCTCTTCGAAGATCCGGCACGCATCGAGATTGCCGTAGACGAGTTCCTACGCTTCGATTCCCCCGTCCAGGGCCTCGAGCGAATCGTCACCGAAGAGTTGACACTCAATGGCGAGACGCTTCAGCGAGGGAATAGGGTCTTCCTCATGGTCGGTGCGGCAAATCGCGATGAGCGGGTGATTCCCGATCCCCACGCGTTCGACGTGCGGCGCACTCCGAATCCCCACCTCGCCTTTGGCTGGGGCGGCCATTTCTGCCTCGGCGCCAACCTCGCCCGCATGGAAACTCGCATCGCCTTCGAGGAAATCGGAAGGCGCCTGCCCGAGTACCATGTATCGGGACCGACCCAGCGCCTCTACTCCGGGGCGTTTCGCGGTCTGCTCTCCGTGCCCATCGAGTTCAAGGCGCAATGAAGAAAGCTGTGCTGACGGGGAATCGCGGCAACACCCTGCCCTTTCACGTAAACCCGATCCGAGATTTCGCGCGGAACATTCACGACGATCGGAGATGTCATGGACCTGCTTAGCCGCCTCTTCACGTGGCTGGAAGATCGCATCGAACGGCCTCGCCTGCTCGCCATCCGCGAGGC
>CBDUYG010000522.1:0-3319 GCA_965371385.1 uncultured Myxococcales bacterium
TGAAGGAGAGCGATCACGGCGTCGTGCAGGGCACCGCCGGGGCGGGCTTCTTCTTCCAGGAGTTCGGAGAGATCTCGAGCCTGAGCGGCAAGCCCATGAGCTGGACGGCGCTGCTCGCGGGAATGGCCGGGCCCGGCAGCCATCGCAGCTTTCTCGAGAAGGGGCAGAAGCTCCAGGATCAGGGGCTCGAGGTCTATCCCCAGGTGTCGTGTCGGCCGCTGCTCTTCGAGTTCCAGTTCAGCGCGCCCTTCCCCTTCGAGAGCCTCGAATGCTTCACGCCCGTCTCGAAGGCCGACCACGAGGGGAAGAAGCGCATCTATGCCGATCCCGCGTTCCGGGACGCGTTCCGCGGCAAGTCAGAGGGGGGCTTCACGGGGAGCTGGGAGCAGACCGTGATCGTCGACGATCCGAACGACGCCGGCCTCGCCGAGCGGCCGATCTGTGAGGTGGCGGAGGAGCGGGGCCTGCACCCGATGGACCTCGCGCTCGACCTGGCCCTTGCCTCCGATCTGAAGGCCCGCTTTCGCATGGCGATTTTCAACACCGACGAGCAGGCGGTTGCGGAGCTGCTCAATCATCCCAGCATCGTGCTGGGCCTCTCGGACGCCGGGGCTCACGCGAGCCAGCTCTGCGATGCCTGCTTCTCGACACATCTGCTCGGGCACTGGGTGCGTGAGAAGGGGGAGCTCAGCGTCGAGCGGGCCGTTTACCTCCTGACCTCGCGCTCGGCCGAGATCTTTGGCATCCGGGACCGCGGCCGCCTCGAGGTCGGGCTGGCGGCCGATCTCGCCATCTTCGATCCGGAGCGCGTCGGCTGCTCGAAGATCCGCCGGGTGTACGATCTGCCGGCGGGCGCCGATCGGTTGATCGCCGATGCGTCCGGGATGCACGCCGTCGTCGTGAACGGACGCGTGATCCGCGAGGACGATCGCGACGTTCTCGCGCCCGATGCGGCTCTTCCGGGAAGGGTTCTGCGCGGGGGGCGCGCCCGGGCCTGAGCCCGATCAGGCGATGCGGTTCTCATCATCGGGAGTGCACCAGCGCGTCCACACGCTCTTGGGGCAGTTGCCGAACATGGCGCCGCCATCGAGCTTCTGGGTATTTTCTTCGAGAGACCAGAGCTGCGTGCGCGCGCGCTCCTATCGTAATCGGTCATTGGTGATCGGGAGGAGCCGGGCTGATGCGAAGTCATCGCCCTGGGGTTCGAGCTTGGGAGCGAGTGGCATCCCCTCGCTTCACGTCGCGGGATCTTCTTCCTTCTGCGGGTGCTTCCTGGAGGCCGACTCGAGATAAGCCGCCAGGGAGTCGTGGATCTGACGCGCTCGCTCGCCGCGCCAGCCCTGGATCGCCGAGAGGACGAAGTAGACCTGCTCGCGCAGACCGCTCGACTGGGAGGATTTGAGGTTCTCCAGAGCCTGGGCGGCCACGTTGCGCACGGAGCCGTTGGGACATTGTCGGCTCGCCAGTGTGAGCGCTTCGACCACCCCCAGCTGACGGGAGTAGTCGGAGTTCGGGCCGGCGTCTTCGCCTTGATCCGCCATGCCGCGAAGCCTTCCCCTTCTCGAGTCCGTTGTCTCCGGTCTCGTCTACCCGCGTTCGGACCCGCCGCTCCCGGCGTCCATGAGCGCCCCAATTCTCACCCTCGTCACACTCAGCGCCCCGAAGTGAGCTCGCGCTGGGAGAAGTCCTTGTTGCGCAGCTTCGGGCGGGCTTCGAAGCTGACGATCTCGAGCGAGGTCCACGTCTCCATCTTGAGTTGGGTGACCTTCTGCTCGGTGGCCACCCACACCGTCTTGGGACCATCCATGTCTTCGTCCTCGAAGCCCTTGAGCGACTCGGGATCGACCACCAGGGTCTTGATGTGGATGTCCTTGTTGTCCCAGTAATCCGTCTGCAGGGGCACGTAGTGCTTCTTTTCGACCTGCACCACGAATTTCGAGTACTCCGAATCGGCCTTCTCGGTCGGAATCACCTCGACCACGTAGGTATCCATCCCCGAAACCACGGAGTCCGGCAGGCGTGTGTGGGATCCGTCCTCGAACTCCTGGGGGATGATGTCCTCGAAGCTGAAGTCGGTGCCGAAGACCGCCTCTCCGCGCAGGTTCATGCGCTTGACCCTGCGCGAGCTCGGCTGGTAGATGAACTCGTCGTTCCTTCCGTTGGTCTTGTTGATGACGAGATAGCCGAGGTGTCGCACGTCCTGAGGCGAGAGATATTTTGCGATGGTCTTCGAGGTCGTCCTCTTGCCCTCGTCCCGGTAGTTCTTGTACCTCATGTTGATCTCGGTGCGGAGCGCATTGCCCCCGCGGTCGCCCGAGGTCATGTGCAGCTCCTGGATGTAGGCCGAGAAGCGATTGTCGAGAATCCGGTGATAGATGTCGTCCCCGCTCAGCTCGGGATCCGAGTTGCCCGTCTCCTCTGCCAGGGACGGTGAGCTCGCCGAGCCGAACGCGATCATGAGCAGCCCCGTGCCGGCGACGAGCCAGGTTCTCCGAACCATGCGACCTCCTTGTTCTCGAACTCTCGCCGAGCCTCTTGTCCGTGTCTTTTCGTCCGGCTGAGAGCATAACCGGAAACTTCAGCCAGAGGGGCGCCCGGAGGAGCTTCCGAGGAGGCCCGGAGGTGATGTCGAAGGCGGGGCGTGTTATTCCTAGGCGCGTCATGAAAGCCCACGAATTCGACCCCGATTCCGACCCCAACCCGAACCCCAACCCCGACCCCGAGGACGCCGATCGGGGTGCTGCACCACCTCCAGCCCCGAGCGAGATCCTCTGCGGCGCCGAAGAGAGCCTGCGCCTGCTCGAGGCCGTGGCGGCCGACCACCGGCTTCTCGCCCAACTGGACGACGAAACCCGACGTCGGCTGGTGGTCGCGGCGGGCCGCATCTCGCGCCCGGATCGCGCCCGCAGGAAGGCCCTGCGCCGGGTCCAGGAGAAGAAGGCGCGCGAGCGTGAGCGCGAGCGAGACGCCGAGCTGCTGAGCGGAACGGGAATTCGCAGCCAGCGGCGCGAGGAGGTCTTCCCGACTCCCAGCGCCGGTCCTCCGCTTCCCGGCCGAAAGGCGGCTCTCACCTCCGGACGGGGTCGGCAGCCGCATCGCCCGGCGCCGATCGCGCCCTCGACGTTTGGGCCGGCGGGGTTGCTCCCCGGCGATCTCTCCCTGCACGAAACCCACCCCCCCGAGCCTCACCACCTCCTCGAGCCCCGCAACTGCTACGTCTGCAAGCTCGACTTCAGCGAGCTTCACCCCTTCTACGATTCGATGTGCAGCTCGTGCGCGGATTTCAACTGGCTGAAGCGGGTCCAGAGCGCCGACCTGC
>CBDUYG010000523.1:0-3309 GCA_965371385.1 uncultured Myxococcales bacterium
CGGGCTCGCGGGCCAGGTCTGGATGCTCTCCTTTGCCCTGATCGGTGGCGTCACGGCGGGAACGGTCGCCCTGGTCGCTCGCAGTACGGGTGCGGGTGACTTCGCTGAAGCGAGTCGCGTGACCCGCGTCTCGCTCGTGCTCACCGTGCTCCTGTGCATTCCGATTACCCTCGGTGCGGAGGTTGCCGGGAACATCTTCCACATCTTCGGACTCGAGCCGGACGTGATCGCGATCGCGAGCTCCTACCTGAAATTCGCCCTGCTTGCGAGTATTCCACTCGGAATCGACTTCGTCCTGTCGAGCGCCCTGCGCGGCGCCGGAGACGTCCGCACTCCGCTGATCGTCGGAGTCATCCTCAATGTGGTCAATATCGCGGGGGACTACGCGCTCATCTTCGGACACTTCGGCTTTCCCGCCCTCGGTGCAGACGGATCCGCGATCGCTTCCGCTGGCTCCTTTACCCTGGGCGCGTTGATCCTCTGGGGCTTGTGGCGTCGACGTCAGCTCGTGATTCCGCCGGGTCCGATCCTGTCGGGATTCGACAGGGTCCTTGGCCGGCGCATCCTCGCGATCGGAATCCCGACGGCCCTCGAGCAGCTCGCCTTCAACGGCGGGCTCTTCCTCTTCCTCCGCATCATCACGAGCTTCGGCACCGATGCGGTCTCGGCCTACATGATCGGCGTGCGGGTGCTCGCCTTCTCGTTCATCCCGGGCTTCGGCTTCGCGACGGCAGCGTCGACCCTGGTGGGGCAACACCTCGGTGCCGGCCATCCCGACAATGCGGAACGCTCCGGCTGGCACGCCGCCGGGGGAGCGATCGCGGTGATGAGCACGATCGGCCTGCTCATCGTGCTCTTCGCGGAGCAGATCGCGAGCCTCTTCGGGGCGGCGGGTCAGGAAACGGCCCGCCTGACCGTGACCTTCATCTACATCCTGGGCGCGGCCCAGCCCCTGATGGCGATCGAGTACTCCATCGCCGGCGCCCTGCGAGGTGCGGGGGATACGCGCTTTCCGCTCTTCGCGCTCTTGATGGGCCTCTTCGTCTTCCGTCTCGGCGCCGCAGGCGTCCTCCTCTTCGGCTTCGGAGCCTCGCTGACGGTCATCTGGAGCTGTCTACTGGCGGACTACTCGGTGAAGGCCCTGCTGCTCTCGTGGCGCTTCCGCCGGGGAAGATGGAAGCTGCTGGCCATCTGATCGGGCAACTCGACTATGCTCACGCGGGCGCGGCCATGATAAGCTGATCGCCCCCGCGATCGATCGGATCGCCGGACGGGATCGATCACCCGCGAAGCCGCCGGTACCGGGAGTGATGGATGCCGGCGATACACTGCAAGGGTGAGGACGCCATTCGAGCCTTCAGTCGAAGGTCGCAGGCGCAGGCGCAGGTCGAAGACCGAAACGAGAGAACACCAGGAAGATTCAAATGAAGATCGAGGTCGAATCGAGATCATGACGGAGCCGAACGCCGTCAACCCGACGACGAGCCGAAGCGAGGAGAAGCCCGTCTACACTCCGCTCGGCTGGATCTTGGTGATCTCGAGCCTGGGCTATGCGGCCTTCGCCTACTACGGTCTCGGCCCGCCGCCCGGGGGACTGCCGACCGATTGGTGGCATCCCCGCACATTCATGCTGGATTGGCCGGTGGTCGGGAGCTGGGTCGACAGACCGGCACTCGGAGCCGTCGTAGTGAGCCTTCCCGCGATCTTCCTCGCTGTTGGCGCCTTCTTCACGACCCGCTCGGCCGTCGCCCGGGCGCTCTCGATCTCCTGTGTCTTCGTCGTCCTCTTCTTCGGTCTCGCGGGCTTCGGCGCAGCGGTTGCCTGGGAGTTCTTCAGCTGGCGCTTCAGCGCACTGATGGAGCTCTCCGGCCTGAGCATCGGCTTCGCGATCGCTTCGCCCCTGCTGGTTCGAAGCTGGCTGCGCTTGCCGCGGGCTCTTCAGCTGATCGTCTACCTGCCGCTCTTCTTCGCCGTCATGGCCGCCGTCCGAGGGGCCACGGGAACCAGCGAGCACCTCCCCTTCCTCGTATCCCCGTGGCCCACCTTCACGGCCTTCGGTCTGCAGACCGGGGTATTCGTGGTCGTCGGCTTCCTCTTCTCCCTCTCCCTCGGTGTTCTTTCCCTCTCGAATGGGGTGGCGGGACGTCCGCTCGCCTTGCTGGGCCTGTTGATCGCCCTGGCTCTTCCGGGGCTCTGGATCTACTACGGGGTCGTACCCCTGGGACTGGGCGCATTCCTGGCCGTCGTAGCTGTGAGCGCGGTGGCGATCGGCCTTGCGCAGATCGGCCCGGGAAGTGGGGGCGACCGCAAGGAATGCCTGCAGCATCGCGGGCTCTTACTCGGCCTGGGCGCCGCCCTGACCTTCCTTCCCATCTTTGCCGGTGGGGCCTTCGCGACGGCGGACTACGCCCTCAATCGTCACATTCGCGCCCCGAAGGTGATCGCTGCGCTGCAGCGCCACGTGGAGCAGGAATCGATCTATCCCGAGCGACTCGACCAGCTCCAGGAGGGCAACTACATCGACGAGGAGCCCGTGCCGAGGATCGGCTTCCCCTTCCTCTCCGACCTCGGCCTCGCCGATGAGGTGAAGTACCGATACAACGAGTACGGCAGCAGCTACGTGATCGAGTTCGACTCCACCCTGTGGATCCAGTGCGCCTACAGCGGCCAGTACATCTTCCCCGAAGAAATCGACGATTACAGCGCAGAAGAGCTCGCCGAGATGGAGGCCGAAGCGGGCTGGAGCTGCCTCGCGAAGCAGCCGAACCTCTTCGGTGACGACACGGCCACGGAAGAGGATCCGGATGCCGACGAAGAGGAAGAGGAAGAGCGAAAGGAATACGACGAATGAACGGAGGCCCGGGCGTGCCCTGAGACACGGGGGCGGGGCTCCGAAGCCCCCTGGCGAGCGTGCCGTGCGATCAGCCCTCGGCGGGCTCGTCTTCCAGACGGGTAAACGAGATGAACGCCATCGCGGGGCGTTTGGATGAATCGCGCATCGCGAACTGCATGTTGTCGAAGGTCCAGCCCTGGGCCGTCCACTCGTTGAGCGCCTTTTCGATCTCTTCGTCCGAGACCATGCCCAGCTCCACCACCTTGTAGACGAGTCCCACGCGTCGCTCCTCGCTTCCGTGCGTCAGTTCGGTTGAATACGTGCCGGGAACCACCCCGGCCCACTCCCGATCCACCCCCGATCCACCCCCAGCCCACCTCCGATGCTCTCGCATCGTGGAGCAATCCGCAGGTGGGGTGACCTATCCCAGCCTCGCCGCCACATCGGCGGCCGCGTAGGTGAGGATCCAATCCGCT
>CBDUYG010000524.1:0-3309 GCA_965371385.1 uncultured Myxococcales bacterium
CGAGCTCATGGCGCTCTTCGCGCGCTCCCTGAACGACCTGGGTGAGCTGCTGATCGAGCGCTACCAGGGACGCTTCGCCGGCCTCGTCGCCGAGGCGGATCGGAGCGCCGAGCGGTTGATCGAGTTGCTCGCCCGAATGCCCCTCTACCGGGACGTCTCCCCCTACGACGAGCTCGCCGTTCCCTTCTACAAGCGGGCCCAGATCACTTCAGCGGACCTCTCTCTTGCTTTCGGGGGCCGAGGACACGGCGAGTTCCACGACCTGGCCGACCTCACCCTCTTCGCCGACAACCTGATCCCGCACGTGCTCCGTATGGAAGGAGTGCTCGAGTACGATCCCGGACTACTCCAGCGGATCGAATCCGGAGTGCTGATCGAGCACGATTCGCCCGAGGAGGTCGAGATGCGAGCGGCGGCGGTTCAGGTCGTCGAGAGAATGGTGGAGCGCCTGGGCACGAGCGTCCACAGCGAGTTGCGCGTAATCGACGCGCGAATGCTCGATCATTGGCTCTGGTATCGCGGCCAGTCTCCGGCGATCAAAGCGAGCCCGCGACACCGATCCCGCACCTCGGCCTACTGAGAGGGCGCTCACCGATCGCCCTGCGGGGACATGGGCTTCCCGGAACCCGATCTCCGATTGACCCACAGGGAGGCATCTTCTACTATGGGCGCCCCGCCGCTCCGGATTCGAGCCGAATTCGCAGCCCTCCACTGTCGTCAGGTCTTAGGTTCAGGGTGTTGTCGGATCGACGTCAGGTCCACGGGGTCAGGCCGGCCGGGTCTGTCGATACATCGCGTAGATCGCGTAGATCGCGTAAATGGATAGCTCGTCCCCTGATTCGCAGCGGTTCGTCCCCGTAAGAGTACCGGCCAGGGGCTGACGGATCGAAGGACATCGCGCCGCCGAGCGCGCCCGCCGAGAATGGCGAGATCGACGCAAGAGACGAATCGGAGGGTGCGCGCGGTGAGTGCTCTTCCGAGGAGAAGCTCGCTGAAGACGAGTCAGCCGGCGCTTGCCGCCGGACGATCGTCCAGGTGGGCGCCACATCTGCAAGAATCACGAGATTGAGGATTCCGCCATGCTGAAACGGGACGAGATCGAAGAGGGATTGCTGATTACCCACCGGAATACCGGGCTCAAGTACAGCCTGGTGGACGTGAGTTCCGAGGAAGTGCTGCTCGCCCCCGAGCAGTCGGGTCTGCTGGACCTCACCGTTCCCCTCGACCTCTTCCGCAGCGAGTTCGTCTCGACCGACCGCTTTCGTTCCGGGGGGCCTCGTGGCCGCGGCCGGGGCGGCAACAAGGCGCGCCGGCGACCGGGCGGGGGGGGAGCCGCCCCTCAGGCTCCGACCGGCCCCAAGTGCAAGGGCAAGATCAAGAAGATGGTGCGCGACCGGGGTTTCGGGTTCATCCGGGGAGACGACGGCAAGGAGGTCTTCTTCCACCGCTCGGGCCTCAACGTGGCGGATTACGACGGTCTCAATGAGGGAGACACCGTTGAGTACGTGGTCCAGGAGGGTCCGCGTGGATCCCGCGCCGAAAACGTGAAGGCGGCGGCCGCCGTCGTGGCGTGATCCCGCCGGTTTCCGGCGACCGCTCCATGCTTCCGGATCAACAGAACGAATCCCGTATTCGGGCCCGCACTCCGGCGTGAGTCGGGATCATGCAGGCCTCATCCGAAGCTCAACCCAGATAGCGATGAACGATCGGCAGCCGACGCCCGCTCCCGAACGCCTTGGGACTCGTGCGGAGCACGAGCGGAGACTGCCGCCGCTTGTATTCGTTGCGATCGAGGCGCCGCAGGGTCTCGCCCGCGACCGCGGGATCGCAGCCTTCGGGCACCCGCACATCTCCCGCCCCCAGGGCTCCTTCGATGCACTGCTCCAGGATCACATCGAGCACGTCGTATTCGGGTAGATCGTCGCTGTCGAGCTGATCCTTGGCGAGCTCGGCCGAGGGCGGCTTCGTGATCGTATTCTCGGGAATCCGCAGCTCCTTGCGATTCGCGTGACGCGCGATCGCGTAGACGTCGCGCTTGTAGACGTCCCCCAACACACACAGGCCCCCGACCGTGTCGCCGTAGAGGGTGCAGTACCCGACCGAGAGCTCGCTCTTGTTCCCGGTCGCGAGCACGAGACGCCCCTCTTGATTCGAGGCGGCCATCAGGATCGCGCCCCGGATCCGCGATTGAATGTTCTGCTGGGTGAGCCCGTAGTCGTCCTGTTCTCCGAAGAGGGCGGCGAATATGGTTCGATACGCCTCGTAGACCGGCGCGATCGAGACCTCGCGTACCTCGATGCCGAGATGCTCTGCGAGCGCGTGCGCGTCGTCGATGCTGTGCTGTGACGAGTAGGGGCCGGGCATCGCGATGCCGAGAACCCGATCCGCGCCCAGGGCCCGAGCCGCAAGGTGGGCCGTGACCGCGGAGTCGATCCCCCCCGAGAGCCCGATCACCGCGCCCGGAGGCAGCCGCTGCTTCAAGAAGTAGTCGCGAATGCCGAGCACGAGCCCCTGCTCGAGCTGAGCTGCGATCTCCAGATCGACGACGTCCCGGGAGGCGATCCCCGGCTCGTCCCCGCCGAGATCGACCACCGTGAAGCCCGGCTCGAAGCTCGGCAGCAGGCCATGGATCTGCCCCTCGGCATCGACGACGAAGGAGCCTCCATCGAAGATCAGCTCGTCGTTTCCCCCGACTTGATTGACGAATACCACCGGGACCCCGTGCTTCTTCGCGAGATCGACCAGCATGTCCCGGCGCTCCTTCGCCTTGCCGGCATGCCAGGGTGAGGCCGAGGGATTGATGATCAGGGTCGCGCCCGCGCGAACGAGCTCGCTCACCGGGTCGATCGAGTAGGGGATGCGGCTGGTCCAGGTGTCCTCGCAGATCGCGAGGCCAAGGGATTCGCCCGCGAGCGGGGCGACGCTCCGGCGGGTCGCGGGCTCGAAGTAGCGCTTCTCGTCGAAGACGTCGTAGCTCGGAAGCAGGGATTTCCGCTGCACGAAGCGCCGCTCGCCCTGCGCCAGCAGAACCGCCACGTTCTCGAAGCGGTGGGGCTCGGGGCAGGGGAGGACGGCACCCAGGACGATCGCCACCCCGTGCGATCCGGCCGCCAGAATGTCGAGCTGGGCGAGCTGGTCGCGTACGAAGCCTTCGCGTTCGAGCAGATCCATCGGGGGGTATCCGGTGAGGACCATCTCAGGGAGGACGACGAGGTCCGCGCCCGCGCGCCGGGCCTCCTCGGCCGCCTCCTCCACCAGGCGCCGATTTCCCTCGAGGTCGCCGACCGTGGGGTTCACCTGGGCGAGTGC
>CBDUYG010000525.1:0-3308 GCA_965371385.1 uncultured Myxococcales bacterium
TCTCGTCCTGATCCTCTTCTTCCTGTCCGGCGTGTGTGGCCTCGTGTATGAGGTCGTCTGGGCCCGCCAGCTCTCGCTGACCTTCGGCGTCACGATCTTCGCGACCTCCACCGTGCTCGCCGCCTACATGGGCGGCCTCGCCCTCGGCAGCTTCACGGTCGGGCGCTTCATCGACCGCAGCCCCAACCCGCTGCGCGTCTACGCGATCCTCGAAGTGGGAATCGGGCTGCTGGCACTGCTCACGCCGCTGGCGTTTGGCTTCGCCCGCACCCTCTACCTGCTGGCGGCAGACACGCTGGAAGGTCACTTCCTGCTCTTCAATCTGGTCCGGGTGCTGATCCTCTTCCTGATCCTCATGATCCCCACCACCCTGATGGGCGGCACCGTGCCGGCGATCGGGCGGTTTCTGATGGATCGCAAGGAGAGCGTCGGCTGGAACGTGGGCCTGCTCTATGCGCTCAACACCTTCGGAGCCGTCTTGGGTGTCCTGATCACCGGCTTCGTGTTGATTCCCGAGTTCGGCCTCACCCTCTCGACTCGGCTTGCTGCTGCCGGGAATATTTCGATCGGCGTGATCCTGCTGGTCTGGAGGATCGGGAAGATGGCGCCGGAGGCTCGGCCCGAGCCCGCGCCGGTGGTGGAGTCGCACGAAGCGTCGATCGAGCGCCGCCGCCTCGTCGCCCTGGTGATGGTCGTCTTCGCCGTCTCGGGCTTTGCCGCGCTCGCCTACGAGATCGTCTGGTCCCGTGTGCTGGTGATCCACGTCTTCAATACCAGCTACGCGTTCAGCATCATGCTGGCCGTGTTCCTCGCTGGCCTGGTGATCGGAGATGTGCTCCTGATTCGCATCTACGACCGTATCCAGAAGCCCGTGTTCTGGCTTGGCGTCGTGCAGGTCGGGATTGGAATCTCGGTCGTGGCGGCCGCCGCAGCGTACGTTCCCCTGGGTTCGGTGAGCTTTGGTCTGCTGGGGAGTTCGAGCAGCCAGAGCTTCGGTCAATCGATCACCTTGATGCTGCTGCGCGCCGCGCTCGTGATGTTTCCCTTCACGATTCTGTTGGGGATGACCTTCCCTCTCGTTGCACGCAGCGTCTGCAACGACGATGACTCCCTGGGCCGTAGCCTCGGCAACATCTACGCCGCCAATACCTGCGGCTCGATTCTGGGCTCCCTCGGCGCAGCCTTCGTGCTGATCCCGCTCCTCGGGTTGCGCGGATCCCTGCTCGCGCTCAGCGCGCTCAACGTCGTCATGGGCGCCCTCTGCCTGTGGGCCGAGCCCGTGAGCCATGCGCGCCGGATCGGCCTCGGGGCCCTGATCGGGGCGGGTCTGATCCTGCCGAGCCTGATGATCCCGAAGACGATCTTCTTCGACGCCCTCGAGCCCGATACCGGCAAGCTGATCTACTACCACGAGGGAATCACCGACACGACGAGCGTTCTGGAGTGGGGATCAGGCGGGCGGATGCAGCTCTACGGAGATGGGCGCGGTACCGCGGGCACGATGACCGACAAGCTGAACCGGATCCTCGGGCACCTAGCGCACCTTCTGCATCGCAATCCCCGCCGTTCCCTCCAGATTGGATTCGGAGTCGGCAATACCCTGGCGGCGGCCTCGCTGCATCCCGAGGTCGAGCAGCTGGATTGTGTCGAGCTGAGCGGTCACGCGCGGAAGACGGCGACGTACTTCTGGACCAATCAAGGCGTGCTCGATGATCCGAAGGTGGATTTGATCATCGACGATGGCCGGAACCATCTCCTGCGCACGAAGACCCGCTATGAGGTCATCACGCTCGAGCCGCCGAACATCTACACCGCCAGCGTCGTGAATCTCTACACCCGGGAGTTCTACGAGCTGGCGTACGAAGCGATGACCGAGGACGGGATCCTGATGCAGTGGATCTCGGTGGGAGATACGAACGACGAAGAGCTCGAGCAGCTGGTGCGCTCGCTGGTCGATGTCTTTCCCCACGTCACGCTCTGGGACGAAGGTCCGATGGCGCTCTTCAAGGCACCAACGGGATATTTGCTCGTCGTCGGATCGAAGCAGCCGCTTCGCATCGATGTCGCCGATCTCGAGCGCCGCATGTCGGCGCCCGAGATCCGGGACGATCTCCAGCGGATCGGCCTCGTCGGCCCCGCCAAGCTTCTCTCGCTCTTCATTGCCGGTGACGCGGCGACGCGGCGCTGGACGGCGGATGCCGCGGCCGTGACCGACGATCGCACGATCGTCGATTACTCGACCGCAAAGTCGGTCCAGTCGGGGTTCGGCCTCGGCTTCTTCCGGCTGGCGGGAGAGGCGCGTCACCGCTGGTTCCAGCGCTTCACCGAGATCGGCCGGCTCTACCAGGGAATGCGGGAGCCGATCGATCCATTGCTCGTCAATGTGCCGGACCCCGAGAGGCTGCGCTCCGAAATTCGTGCCTACCAGGCGGCCTTCGATCGAAGCGTGGATGAGTGGGCGGTGGCTCGGGGGCCGAACGCGCCGAATCCTTGAGGGGGGGTGGGGATCTCCTGTACGAGCGAACCGGCCTTTCCTTTTCGCACCGCGCCGGACGCCTTGGGGGAATCGCCCCGGGATTGCCGGAGACACTGGTCTGCCTCAGATTTCGTACAGGCGAATCGCTGGATTCCACCACCCAATTGTTCATGCAAGAACCCTTCGCCGGACTACGGCCGGCTGGAGCCGGGTTCGATCCCTACCATCTCAACAGCTTTTCGAAGCAAGGTCTGCGAGTTGCGGTGTAAGTTGCGGGTTCGGACCTGACCTGGCACCGGCGAGAGGTCGGCTACACCCGTCTCGATGTTCCTTGCATCGCAATACGATCGTAGTACGTTCCTGGAATGCCGAAGAGCACCACCAGCATCCGCCTTCCGGACGACTTGCTCGAGGCTCTCGACCGTCGTGCAGAGCTCCTGGGACTGTCTCGGAGTGAGCTCATCATTCGTGCCGTGGAGAAGGCGATCGCGGATCGTTCGGAGTGGTCGCCGAAGTTCCTCGACGCCATCGCCGCTCCGCGTGAATCGCTCGATGTGGCCGTCGATGAGCTGATGGATGCAATCTCGAACCATCGATCTCGCAGCGAGGCTCCCGATCTGTGAGGTACGTCCTCGATACGAATACGGTGTCTGCTCTGATGAAGGGACACGCGTCTGTTGCGGAGCGAATCGCCAGCAGCGCGCGTGACGACGTTGCAATCTGTCAGGTGACGGCGGCCGAGATCGAGTTTGGACTCAAGTACCTTCCATCATCAAAGCGCCGGAGCGCGCTTCAGGATCAGTGGAACATCGTGGGTGAGGAGTTGCCACGC
>CBDUYG010000526.1:0-3306 GCA_965371385.1 uncultured Myxococcales bacterium
TCGAGGTGGAAGTCGAGGTGGAAGTCCCGGCGCGCGCGCTACGCTCGGTCCGATCGTGATCGACCAGACGAGGCCTGCCCCCCGCCTGGCGAGGCGAATCCACCCGGTGCCGAGGAGAACGAGAGACCCCATGACGGAACGCAGCCGCCCCAGCTTCGAGCAGATCTACCTCCAGCTCGCCAGGACCCTGGCTGACCGCTCCACCTGTATTCGTCTCCAGGTCGGCACGGTGATCACCAGCACCGACTACCGAAAGGTGCTGGCCGTGGGCTACAACGGCAACGCGACGGGGCTCCCGAATACCTGCGACCGCGAAGAGCCGGGCAACTGCGGCTGCCTCCACTCCGAGGAGAACGCCGTCATCAACTGCGACTCGCCGCGCCATGTCGAGAAGATCGTCTTCGTCACCCACCTGCCCTGCGTCGCCTGCGCAAAGCGGCTCATCAACCTCGGCAACGTGAGGCAGATCTATTACGGAGAGGACTACCGGATTCGCGACTCCCTCGATCTGCTCAAGGACGTCGGCATCCTGGTCGAGCATCTGGGATCCGAGGAGTGAGCCGTGACGAGAGGAAGGAGATCGAAGCATGAACCTGATCGGAAAGCCCGCCAGCGTGGGACATCACTGCGGCTCCAACACCTATGACGTCACGCCCGAAGTCGTCGACTTCTACCGGGAGGCGCTCGACGACTTCAATCCCCTCTACGCAGAGTTCGCGCCTCCCCTGCTCCACCACTCGGAGTGCTACAAGTTCCTCGGGGAGTGGTATCTCCAGAACCTCATAGGGAATCTCCACGCACGCCAGGACTGGGAGCTCTTCGAGCCGATCCGCCTGAACTCAACGATCCGCTCGTGTTCGACCATCGTCGATCGCTTCCACAAACGCGGACGCGACTACGTCCTCAATGAAACGGACCTCTTCGACGCCGAGACCGGCCATCTGCTGGTGCGCGGACGAACCCATCAATCCTTTCTTCCGCCCAGGGCGGAAGGGGCCGGAGAAGAGGCTTCGAAGCCCAAGAAGCGCACAGAGGGCGAACGCCCGCCCTTCCCGGCCGCAACGGGCCGCGATCTCGAGCCCGTGACCAAGAAGGTCGACCAGCGCCGCTGCTGGATGTTCTCGGGACCGGGCCGGAACTATCACACCGACAAGGAGCAGGCGAAGAAGCTCGGATTCCCGAACATCGTCGTCCAGGGCATGATGTCGACGTGTTTCGTCTCGGAAGTGATGCTCGCGGCCTTCGGAACGGGCTGGCTTCGCGGCGGCAGGATGTCCCTCAAGCTCACGAACGTGCTCTGGGTGGATGAGTCGGTCACGATCCACGGCCGGGTGAAGGACGAAGTCGCCGAAGGCAGCCAGACGCGCATCCACTGCGAGGTGTGGGCCGACAAAGGGGACGGGACGCGCATCGCCTTGGGAGATGCGAGCGCGATTCAACAGGAGCACGGATGACGGTCGCGGGTTCATCGCGGATCTGGATATCGCTGAGTTGCCTTCTCGTCGTCGGCGCGGCATCCGCCCAGAAATCGCCCGGGCCCTCCCCGGACCCGAACCGTTACAAGCACGACTACGCCTTCGGCGCCGATTGGTTCTGGCCCAGCATCCCCAACTGGGAAAAGCACCTCGCGCACCTGAAGGGTCGTCCCAATCTCAACTATCTCGAGGTCGGCCCCTTCGAAGGGCGCTCGTTCTTCTGGCTTCTCGACAACATCCTGACGGATCCCAGCACGAAGGCGACGGCGATCGATGTGTTCGAGAAAGGCACATCGACCCACTACCAGGGAAAATTCGAGAAGCGCTTCCGCAAGAACGCCCGGATCTCCGGCCGAAATGACAGCATCACGATCATCAAGGGCTACTCCCAGCTGGAGCTACGCCCCCTCCCCCTCGACTCCTTCGACGTCATCTACATCGACGGATCGCATGCAGCGAGTGACGTCCTGGCCGACATGACTCTCAGCTGGGGGCTCCTCAAGACCGGCGGCATCATGATCCTCGACGACTATCGCTGGAATGCCGGCTGGCCCTACGCCCTGCGGCCTGCCTTCGCGATCAACTCGTTCATCTCCGCATTCGCGAAGGAGATCGAGATCATTCAACGGGGTTCCGGGGTAGACCAGGTCTTCCTGCGCAAGCAGCCGAACCGCTGCCTCCAGATCCACTACGAGGGCTGCAGCTACCTGGGCCCCTACCTCTACGACTGGCGAGAGAATCGCACTCTCTACAAGGCCGACGGCAAGACCAGGGTTCCCCTGAGCGAGAGCGAGAAGCGTATCGTGGAGCAGCTCCTGCGCTCGAAGGGCCTCGGCGAAGTGGACTTAACGATCGACAAGAAGATGAAGAACAACCCGGATTTCAAGAAGCTGAACCGAAGGCTGGCGCTCGACTCCGAATAGCCGGGCCGGGTCACGGGGCGGGCCGATCGAAACGCCCCAGGTGCGGCGAGGCCATGAGATGCGACGGGTCGTTTCGATCCTACGCAGGGCTATAGCGTCGGGATGTTCAGCTCCGGCTGCTTCAGATGCGATAGGGTGAAGAGCTTGCGGTCGAGCCCTACGACCGGCCGGATGTCGACCACCCTCGCCTCACCCACCCGTCCCGTCGCGAGATCGTGGGAAATGACGCGCATTGGAATCAGCCCGCCCACCTTCTGCTCCATCGCGACCCGGGGATACTGCAGGATGCGGAAGGGGCGGACACCAATCCCCCCGTAGTAGTGAGCCTCGAGCAGGGCATTGTCATCCGTATGAATGACGAACTCGACACGGTCATAATCCGCCTGGTAGCGTGGCTTCACCGAGACGATGTAGAGGACCTGGTTCTCGACGTAGCTGCGCGAGATCTGGTAGATCAAGTACTGGTCGACCTGGCGAACTCGGAAGTCGTCGTAGTCGAAGAGGGTGCCCTCGAAGGGATCCACGGCGCGTTTGCCTTTGAGGCGCCTCACCTTCCCCGATGGCGGCCGATACGAGAAGCGATCGTCCTCGACCTTACCGGTCTCGATACTGAGTATCCGGATCGGCCGGCGGCCTTCGATCCCTTCCAGCACACCGAGGGTCATGACCCGATCGCCGAGGTTGCTGCGCGCGAACTTGACAACTCCGTGAGGGATCTCGCCCCCTTCGATGTGCTCGATGAGCTCGACGGTTCGGATGTGATCGCCGGCGCGAGAGAGGCGGAAGCTCTCGCTCAGGACCTCTCGTGCATCGGGAAGCGGGCCCAGATCCGTCCGCGACTTCGGCGCGGCCGGCGTCGAGACGATCTCGATCACCTCCGGCACCGGTTCGGGCTCGGCGCGGGCCGG
>CBDUYG010000527.1:0-3305 GCA_965371385.1 uncultured Myxococcales bacterium
GGGAGCTCCCAGCTCTGGGGAGATCTGCCCGTCAGCGACACCCTCGGGCTGCTGGCGCGGGTCACGGACCCCGATCCCGGCTCGTTTGCGCGACGCCGGAGCTTCCTCGTCGAGGCCTTCGGGGTCGGGGATTGCCTCCCCAAGCTCGTTCGGGAGCTCTCCGCCAGCGAGGGGCGGCGCTGTGAAGTGGTTGCGAGCCTGCTCCACTCCCCGGAGATCCACTTCCTCGATGAGCCCGGCACCGGGCTCGATTCGAGCCAGAAGGCGGTACTGAGGGAGATCGTGCGCGGCGAATCCGAGCGTGAGGGACGCACCGTCCTGCTGACCTCGAACGATATGCTGGATCTCGAGGAGATCTGCGACCGGGTGATCGCGATCCATGCAGGCCGGGTGGTGCTCGACCGCTCGGTCGAGGACCTGCGCGCCGGCCTCGTGCCCCGCAAGCGAGTCCACTTGACAACGTCCGAGCCCGGGATCGACCTGGCGCTCCCGGGCGTTACGGTCGAGGAGCGGAGTCCGAATCGAATCGCCGTGGAGGTCGACACCCGCATTACGCCAGTCGATGTGGTCGTGAAGGCCGCGCGCAGGCGGGCCGATGTGCGCGAGTTCAGTGTCGAGGAACCATCGATGAAGGAGATCATCGTTCGCGAGATCGAGAAGAGCGGGAACAAGCTGACGCTCTAGCCGATCGGGTATGGTGACATCGGAGTTTGAGGAGAATCCAGATGTTGAAATGGAAGATCGGAGACGTCACTGTGACCCGTGTCGTCGAGCTGGAGATTCCGGGCAAGGCGACCTGGATTCTGCCGGATGCCACGCCCGAGAACCTGCTCGGTGTGAGCTGGTGCCGTCCGCATTTCGTGCGCGAAGACGGCAGCGCGATCATGAGCGTGCACGCTCTGCTGGTCGAATCGCAGGGCGAGAAGATCATCGTCGACACCTGCATCGGGAACGACAAGAACCTGCCGGTCATGAAGGCCTGGCACAAGAAGCAGGGCGGGACGTTCCTCGAAGATCTGGCCGAGGCCGGCTTTGCGCCGGACACGATCGGCACGGTTCTCTGTACGCATCTGCACGTCGATCATGTCGGCTGGAATACGAAGCTCGAAGATGGACGGTGGACGCCGACGTTCCCGAACGCACGGCATCTCTGGAGTAGAGACGAGTACGACTTCTGGTCGAAGACCGACCAGGGTGCACTTCAGGGCGTCTTCAACGAATCCGTTGCCCCGGTTTTCGACGCGGGGCTGGTCGACCTCGTAGACGGCGACCACGAAGTGACGGACGAAATCCGGCTCGAGCCCACACCTGGACACACGCCGGGCCACGTCAGCGTTCATATTCGTTCGCGCGGCGAAGAGGGCATCATCACGGGCGATCTGATTCATCACCCGGCTCAGATCGCGAGACCCGAATGGCGCAGCAGCGCTGACTGGGATGGAGAGATGGGCGAATCGACGCGCCGGGCCTTCATCGCCCGGTATGCAGATCGCCCGGTCCTCGTCATTGGTACGCATTTCGCGGCGCCGACCGCGGGACACCTCGTTCGCGACGGCGAGAGTTTTCGCCTCGACGTCTGAATCGATCGCGGTCTGCGAATCGGCCGGCCGCAGAGGTTCCGAGGTTGAAGTCGAGGTCGAGGTCGAAGCCGAGGCCGAGGTTGAAATCGAGCCCTGCACGCACAAGAATGTGCAGGACCCCGCTGGACTGGCAGCCCATTGCCGGATGTGCGATCGGATGGGTGGGAGGCCCATCGTGAAGGAGCTGCAAGGTGTGGTGATCGGCGCCGGGGATCGCGGCAGCCACGCCTATACTCCCTATCTGCTCGCGCATCCGGAGCAGGGTCGCATCGTGGCCGTCGCCGAGCCGGATGCTCGTCGGCGCGAGTCCTTCGGCCGGCGCTACGGAGTGCCCGAGTCCGGCCGCTTCGCAGATCATCGCGATCTCTTCGCCCAGCCACGCATCGCCGACTTCGCCCTGATCGCCACCCCCGACTCGGATCACGTCGAGCCCGCGCTCCTCGCGCTGAGACAGGGCTACGACGTGCTGCTCGAAAAGCCGATGGCCGTGCGTGAGGAGGATTGCCACGAGCTCGTTCGCGTGTCGGAGGAGCAGGGGGCGCTGCTGCAGATCTGTCACGTGTTGCGTTATGCCCCGCTCTATCAGGAGATCAAGCGGATCATCGACTCGGGTGAGTTGGGAGATCTCATTACGATCCAGCACTCGGAGAACGTCTCCTACTGGCACTACGCCCACTCCTACTGCCGTGGCAACTGGCGCAGCTCCGAGCAGTCGTCTCCGATGATCCTCGCGAAGTCGTGCCACGACCTCGATCTGCTCTGCTGGTTCAGCGATTCCGAGCCCATTCGTCTGGCCTCGACGGGGCAGCCCAACCGGCTGCATTCCGAAAACAAGCCCGAAGGCGCGCCCCTCCAGTGCATCGAAGGCTGCCCGCACGCGCCTGATTGTCCCTATGACGCGGTGGCGTTCTATCGCGACCTGCGCCCCCTGATGGAGGATCTCGGCCGCAGCGAGTGGCCACCCGGGATGGGCCGTGCGTACTCGCTTGGCGGAAGGCTGCGCGCTCGCCTCGCGCGCAGCCCAACCGGCTGGCTCGCGCGGTGGATGCGTTGGCGGGGGTGGCCGGTCTCGGTGATGACCGAAGACAACTCCCTGGCGGGCGTCGAGCAGGCGCTGCGCACGAGTCGCTATGGCCGCTGTGTCTATCAGGTGGGAGACAACGACCAGGTTTCCTCCCAGAGCGTCTCGCTCTCCTTTGCGAAGGGCATCAATGCCTCGTTCACAATGCACAGCACCTCGGATCGGGAGGGTAGGGAGACGCGAATCGACGGCACCCGCGGATCCCTGCGCGCGGGCTTCTATCACGCCGAGCGGTTCATCGAGGTGAGTGATCACAAGACGGGGCGAACACGCAAGCTGCGCCCGGGTGCGAGCGGGCCGGTGGCTCACGGTGAGGGGGATGGACGGCTCTTCGAGGCCTTCCTCGAGGCGGTGCGCCGGGGGGGAGAGCCGATCACCACGGCCCGGGAATCGCTCTGGAGTCACCGCATGGCTTTCGCGGCCGATCGCTCCCGGCGCGAAGGCGTGGTAGTGGAATTTTCGCGCGAGAATCGAAGCTCGGAATCCATCCAGTCCGCAAATCGGGATTCGCCTTAGGAGACGGGGCTCCGCCTCCAGGCGATGGAGCTTCGCCTCTGGACTCGGGGGCTCCGCCTCCCGACGACCCGGCTCCGCCTCCTCACTACCGGGCTCCGCCTCTTGACCCGGGGCTCCGCCTCTCGACT